>CP155570.1:1772500-2072500 GCA_041428575.1 Sporomusaceae bacterium ACPt | reverse complement strand
ACCGGAGAAATTGATAAACTAGCTAAGCTGTTCAACGAACTGATTTATTTGTACCGTGAGGGCAATCCGGTAACCAGCCATGATGTACGGTATAGTATTCGCATGATTCTTGAAGGTCAAGCCGATTTTCTCCACCAAATGTTTGCAGATACCGTTCTGGTTACTGCAAAAGGCCGTCATATCAAGCCGAAAACTTTGGGGCAAAGCCAATATTTGGATGCCATTCGTCGTAATTATATTACCTTTGGAATAGGTCCGGCAGGAACTGGGAAAACTTATCTTGCTGTTGCTATGGCAGCATTTTCCTTAAAAAGTAAGCAGGTTGAAAGAATAATTTTGACTCGGCCGGCGGTAGAGGCCGGAGAAAAGCTTGGTTTTCTGCCTGGCGACCTGCAGGAAAAGGTCGACCCGTATTTAAGACCTCTATATGATGCTATGTATGACATTATGGGTACAGAGACTGTGCAGAAATATATGAGTAAAAACATTATTGAGGTAGCGCCTCTAGCCTATATGCGGGGACGAACCCTTGAAGATTCTTTTATTATATTAGACGAAGCACAGAATACCACGGTTGAGCAAATGAAAATGTTTTTGACCAGAATGGGTTTTGGTTCAAAAATGGTTATAAATGGTGACATAACACAGATAGATTTGCCGCCAGGAATTAAGTCAGGGCTTAAACATGCCCAAGCTGTGCTGGCGAATGTTCCTGGGATTGCGTTACTTACTTTAAATGAAAGCGATGTAGTAAGACATGAGATAGTCAGCCGAATCATCAAGGCTTTTGAGCAGTACGGCCAAGCATAAAAACTACCTGTAATGGAGTTGAAAACAGATGATGTCGGTTAATAATAGATTACGTGAACTGTTTGTTCAGCCGAGCAGTATATATGCCCGCCCATTGGTGCGCCGTATAGTATTGCTTGCGGTTTTTTTTACGTTGTATATGTTGTGTCTGTCAGCTGATTTTATTCCGGACAAAGTATCGCTGCAAATTGGTCAGGTCAGTGACAGAGATGTAATTGCACCACGGACTGTTTCTTATGTTGACAGTGCGAAGACCAAGAAGCTGGAAATGGAAGTAATGGCCAGTATCGCCAATGTATATGACCTGGATGTTGCTGCTGTGGCTAAAGCCGAGGAAGATGTGCAGGCTATTTTCCGTGTTGCACATGCTGTGGCAACCGATAAGACACTGACAACTGCTGAGCAAAGGACGCAAAAACTAACGCGTGACTTACCGGTAAATTTGTCTAGTGCAGTTGTTAATGGGTTAACAAACTTAGATGAGGCTGGTCTGGTTAAAACTGAGGATTATACTAAGTCCATGCTGCGCAAATATTTGCAGCGGGGCATTAGAGACGATGAGCTTGATCTTGCGCGAAAGCAGGTAGTGCTTGAAGTAGAGGAATTGGGTCTTGGTAAAGACTCTGAGGCAGTTGTGGCCGGCATCGCCCAGACGTTGCTAAGGCCTAACTTTATACTAAATGTCCGCGAAACTGACAAGCGCAAAAAGGCAGCGCTTGCCAATATGGAATCTGTTCGCGAAACCGTTAAGAAGGGGCAGGTATTAGTACGGCGCGGCGATGTTGTATCAAGTGAACAAATTCATGTAATGGAAGCGTTAGGTCTCTATGCCGGCAGTGTTAGTGAGGCGCGAATTCTTGGTTTGACTGTTTTTGTATTTTTGGTAATGGGTATCTTTTTGGGATATTTATATAAATTTGTCCCGCGAGTGTACGAAAATGATATGCATTTGACTCTGTTGGGTCTAATTGTCTTGGTTACTATGCTTATTGGTAAGGCAGCCCATTATTATTCAGACTTTGCCGCACCAATTGCGGCTGGAGCCTTATTAACGGCTATTCTTATTGATACCAGAGTAGGGCTACTCATAAGTGTAATCATGGCTTTGTTTTTCGGCGTAATTGTCGACCATGATCTGAGAGCAGTGGCGGCTGCACTAATTAGTGGTATGGCCGGAGTATACAGTGTAACTAAAATGGCTCACGGCTATAGCCTAACTAGGGCGGGAGTTTATATTGCGGCCATCAATTTCCTGGTAATCGGCTCTACCGGGCTAATTGAGCAGCTTGAAGGCACTGAGTTGCTGATGCAGGGACTGCTTGGCGCTATCAGTGGCATCGCATCAGCTGTAATTACCACTGGTCTGTTACCTTATCTGGAACACGCATTTAATATTACCACACCTATCAAACTTTTGGATTTAGCCAAACCAAATCATCCTTTATTGCAGCGGTTGTTGCTTGATGCGCCCGGCACATACCATCACAGTGTACTTGTTGGCAACTTGGCTGAAACGGCTGCGGTTACTGTAGGCGCAGACCCGGTTATCGTCCGGGTAGGAGCTTTTTACCATGATATTGGTAAGATAAAAAGACCGTATTTCTTTATTGAAAATCAAGCCGGTATTGAAAATCCTCATGATAAGATTGCTCCTTCTCTTAGTACTCTGATTGTAACTTCCCATATCAAAGACGGTCTTGACTTATGCCGGGATTATAAATTACCGCAGATAATAACAGATATCATTCAGCAACATCATGGTACTACGCTAGTCTCATACTTTTATAAACGGGCTACGGAAACTGAACATGGTGAATGTATTATTGAAGCCGACTTTCGCTATGAAGGTCCAACGCCACAGTCTAAAGAGGCAGCGTTAGTTATGCTGGCTGACGCTTGCGAAGCCGCAGTGCGGTCAATAGGGAAGCCCAATGTTAACCGCATTGAAGCCACTGTTCGAAAAATTATCCGTGAAAGGCTACATGACGGGCAGCTTGATGACTGCAACCTTACTTTAAAAGACCTTAAAGTGATTGGTGATGTGTATATAAGGTTGCTGTCAAGTATGTTTCACACCCGTATTGAATACCCTGAGGCTTTAAAAGAGCTTGAGAGGAGAAAAGTAAAAAGTGGAAATAACAATAAACAACTTACAGGAAAAGATGATACTAACTCCGGCAATGGAGCAAATGTTGACGCAAGTGCTAAATAAGGCAGCGGAAGTTTACGGGATACAACAGCGGGCAGAGGTCAGTGTGGTACTGGCCGATGATGAATATATTCACCAGCTTAATCGTCAGTATCGGGGAAAAGATACACCTACTGACGTATTATCATTTGCCATGAATGAATATTGTGCTGACGATCACGAGCCAGATATCGCCGATGCTCCGGAAGATATTGAAATTTTACTTGGCGACATAGTCATGTCGCTTGAGACTGCCGCCCGCCAGGCTGAGGAATTTGGTCACAGTCTGGAACGGGAGCTTGCTTATTTAACAGTGCATGGCATGTTACACCTCCTCGGGTATGACCATGAAAATGAAACAGAACGGGTAGAGATGCGGCAGGAAGAAGAATATATTTTATCGCTCCTGGGTATTACCCGCGAATAATTTTCAGTATGAAACTATTGAGAGCTTTTCGGTTTGCTTTTGCCGGTATCTTTTATTGTGTCCGTAAAGAGCGCCATATGAAAATTCATTTGGTGGCTACTTTTGTCGCGTTAGGTTTGGCTTGGAGGTTTGAGCTTAGCCATCTGGAGTTGGCCGTATTGTTGCTAATTATAGCAGGGGTAATTACTGCTGAAATGTTTAACACCGCATTTGAAGCTATTGTTGATAAAATTTCGCCTGAGTTTCACCCGCTGGCAAAGGCGGCCAAAGATGCCGCAGCTGGTGCGGTGTTGGTTCAGGCGTTGGCTGCCCTGGGTGTTGGGTATGTTTTATTTGTGGATAAACTGTTGAAATAGGTAGGGAATGCTATGGAGGAACTGGCTAAAGCGGCGATTAAAGCCAGAGAACAGGCATATGCGCCGTATTCAGGTTTTAAAGTAGGGGCGGCAGTGCAGGGTAAAAGCGGTCGCATTTATACTGGCTGCAATATTGAAAATGCTTCTTACGGCTTGTCCAACTGCGCCGAGCGTACTGCTGTTTTTAAAGCAGTGTCAGAAGGGGAACGAGAATTGGCGGCTATAGCTGTAGTGGCCGATACGCCTGGGCCAGTCTCTCCCTGCGGTGCTTGCCGGCAGGTTATGGCCGAGTTTAATATTGGCAAAATTATTCTGTTAAACCTCAAGGGCGGGCAACAGATATTTACGGCAGCAGAACTGCTGCCTTTTAGCTTTGCCAAGGGAGATTTTATAAAAGACGGTGATAAATATGGACAAAGATAACCACAAGTCAGGGTTTGTAGCTGTAATTGGCCGCCCTAATGTTGGTAAATCTACGCTGATGAATAATTTGATTGGTCAAAAAGTGGCAATAATGTCGGATAAACCTCAAACTACCAGGAATAAGATTATGGGCGTTCTTACTCAGGAAGACGCGCAAATCTTGTTTATTGATACGCCTGGTATTCACAAACCTAAACATAGATTAGGCGAATACATGGTGCGGGAAGCTGAAAATACGCTGCGGGAAGTAGACGTAATTTTATTTGTAGTTGATGTTACCGCCGAAATGGGACCTGGTGACCGTTATATTTTAGATAAATTGACTAATATTCGGACGCCGGTAATTCTGACGGTTAATAAAATTGACAGGATTTCCAAACCGGAACTGCTCCCCATAATTGAAAAATATACTTCAGAGTTTCAATTCGTTGCCGTAGTACCCATTTCCGCGCTTGATCACACAAATTTTGGACGATTGGTGGATGAGATAAAAAACCATCTTGAGCCTGGACCGCAGTATTATCCGGAAGACATGATTACTGATCAGCCCGAACGTCTGGTAATTGCGGAGCTTATTCGAGAAAAAGTTTTGCATTTAACGAAAGAAGAAATTCCGCATGCAATACTTGTTGACATTGAAGAGATTGCCACCCGTCCTAATGATGACCTGTACGTTAGGGCTGTCATTTATGTCGAACGAGACTCGCAAAAAGGCATAGTAATCGGCGCTGGCGGCCGGTTACTCAAAGAGATTGGCAGAATGGCGCGCGCGGATATAGAAAACCTTCTAGGCTCCAGAGTATATCTTGACCTTTGGGTCAAGGTAAAAAAAGACTGGCGTAACCGGGCTAATATATTAAAAAATTTTGGTTTCGAGTAAACTTTTACGGAAACTTTTTACGGCTACCGCCTTGCGGTAGCCGATTCATTTATTGACCAATACGGCGCTTAATGGTATCATTTGTAAAGAGAGGTGAATTAATGAAGTGGGTGTCTAAATATTTTATTAACGGCTTAATTGTAATTGTACCGATTGCAATTACCGCATTTGTTGTAATTAATATCTTTTCTTTTACAGAGCGCCTGCTAGGGCATTATCTGCCTATTCATTTTCCCGGCTTGGCGCTTGCTGTTGTTTTATTTTTAATTGTAGTTGTAGGGTGGTTGTCATCATACTGGCTGCTTAGAACAATACTAAGTTATGCTGAACGCTTATTAGGTTCAATCCCTGTAGTAAAATTCATTTACAATAGTGTCAAACAAGTATCTACTGCAGTGTTTGAATCACAAAAACTATTAAAAAACGCCGTATTGGTGCCTTATCCGCATCCCGGTGTCAAAGCCCTGGGATTTGTTATGCCGGATTTGTCTGCTCCACTTGCCGAAAAATTTTCCGAAGAGCATGTGTGTGTATTTGTTCCCATGAGCTTAAACCTGACTTCGGGGTTTAATATTATCCTGCCCAGACGGGACATAATACCTTTAGATGTAACAAGTGAAAGTGCATTGCAATATGTTATTACCGCCGGTGCAATCATGCCCCGCGGTAATGATTCCAATAGCTAGGGAGAGATGCTTTATCGATTCGGCTTTCTATAGTATTGCGAAACTGTCGGCCGCTATTTTACTGGTCTTGTTAAATGGTTTTTTTGTGGTGGCCGAGTTTTCGCTGGTCAAAATTCGCAAAACTAGATTAGAAGAGCTTGCTCAGCAGGGGAATAGCCGGGCAAAGCTGGCCTTAAAAGTGGTAACCTCGTTTGATACTTACCTGGGAGCGACCCAATTAGGGATTACGCTGGCATCCCTGGCTCTTGGCTGGTTAGGGGAACCAGCCATTTCATCCTTATTAGAGCCCGTTCTGTTTAGCTATGTTCCGGCGTCTCCGTGGGTACTTACTACGATAAGTATTGCACTAGGCTTCATTGTTATTACCTTTTTGCATATTGTTCTGGGGGAACTGGTGCCAAAATCTATGGCTATTCAACAGGCTGAGACTATGGCCTTGGTTTGTGTATGGCCACTGTATATCTTTCATAAACTTGGGTATCCTGTCATTTTACTGTTCAATCGTACTGCCCGGGCAATTTTGGGCATGATGGGTATTAAAGCTGCCAACGAGGCCGACCTAACCCATTCTGAGGAAGAATTGCGGATGATTGTAAGTGCCAGCCACCGCGGCGGAGTGCTTAACCAGATGGAAAGTGAGCTTATTGATAATGTATTTGACTTTGCGGACCGCTTAGCCAGGGAAATTATGGTACCGCGACAGGATATGGTGTGTTTGTTTGCTGATGACCCGTTTGAAGAAAATATGCGGGTTGTGCGGGAGACTGGTCATACTAGGTATCCGCTTTGTTTAGAAGATAAGGACCATATCATCGGCATGGTTCACATCCGTGATTTGATGGATTTTGATATGTGTCCGACAGATGAAAAAGATTTAACATCGATTGTTAGGGAGATACTAGTAGTGCCTGAAGGCATGTCAGTGGCTCATCTATTACAGGTAATGCGCCGTAAACGTACTCATTTGGCCGTTGTTGCCGATGAATACGGCGGCACAGCCGGTTTAGTGGCGCTTGAAGACGTACTTGAAGAAATTGTCGGCGATATTCAGGATGAACATGATGTTGTCGATGAGATTGAAATTCAGCGGCTGCCTGATGGCAGCTATGAGTTTGATGGCCGGGTGTTGCTTGATGATGTTACCGAATTGTTAAATATCCGTCTGGAAGATCATGAAGAAGACACGCTTGGCGGCTATGTTTTTGGTATGTTAGGGCGACGCCCCGAAACAGGTGATAAAGTGAGCATTGGTGACTATTCATTTGAAGTGCTTCGCGTTAACGGATTCAGAATTGTAAGGGTTAAGGCAGTACCGCTTATTCCGCCGGAACCGGCGGAAGAGAATTTAGTCAATCAATAATTTAATAAAGTTTGTGGCTAGTCCTGTTTGACAATAATGTGAGAGGGATGATGTCGAGTGTTATTACGGGAAACAATGTGGGAGATTTTTTTAAGTACCGGTAATATCGATGCTTACCTTACTTACCGTGCATGTCTGGATTGTTACACCGACCAATCTGAATTAACGGATGAAACCACAGAACCAATAACTGTACCACCGTATATGATTAACAACCGATTGCGAGAGGTTAGATGGCAGTAGAGTATCAAACTGAAGCCATTCTGTTGACGGCACGTGATTGGGGTGTCGCCGACAGGGTGGTCACTTTATTTTCACGAGAATATGGAATTATTACCGCTATGGCTTACGGCACCCGTAAGCCAAAAAGCAAGCTAGGCGGCGCCTTGCAGCCGTTTATCCATCTAAATTTGTCGATGTCTGGCGGCAAAGGTATGGACGTAATAAAACAATGTGAAGTACACACTTCATTCCGGGATATCCGGGAAGATTTGTCCAGATTGGCCTATGCTAACTTTATTGCTGAACTGACAACAGGTCTGTGGCCTGAGCGCCAGTCTGAACCTGAGGTATTTGATACACTTTTATGCGTGCTAAATTTAATTGCAACCCGTAACCCGCGTATTGCCGCGCTGGCAGGAGCTTGGAATTTGATGGTGCTGGCTGGTTTTCAGCCTGAGTATGAGTGGTGTGCGCACTGTGGGCGCAAACTAAACTTGCCCGCTTATTTTAACTTTGCTGATGGCGGTGGTGTATGTAGTGAATGCAGTTCACCTAACGCACCAAGTTTTGAACAGGAAGATAAAGAGTTTTTAGATAAGCTGTTTGCTATGGATTTGAGCCAACCTGGCCATTTTGGTATTAATATCAGAACGCTGTCTCGAGCGGAAAACTTGCTCTACGGCTTTGTGAGGCACCAATTGGAAAGACCTTTGAAATCTTTGGAATTTATTAACCGAATTAACGCTCTGGCTTAGAATAACTGTCTTGTTATCGGGGAAAATAACTGCAAAATATAAGTTTCCTAAGATCATTGGGGGTTATAACAATGGATATTAGCTTGGAAAAAATTGATATGATTCGTGAGCGTACCGGTGTTTCCTATCGAGAAGCCAAAGAGGCTTTGGAACGAAATCAGGGCAATGTTATTGACACCTTGATTGAGCTGGAAGCTAAGACAAAAACCAATTGGTCGGAAGAGTTTTCAATACGCTCCACTGAAGTGATTGACAAGGTCAAAGAACTTATCCGCGAAGGAAATGTCAATAAAATCCGCATCAAACACGATGGCCGGATACTTGCTGAAATACCCGTAGCCATCGGCGCTATTGGCGCCGTGGTATTACCGCAGCTTGCCGCGCTAGGAGTGCTGGTAGCTGTGTTTAAGCGCTGTACCATTGAGGTAGTCCGGCAGGATACTGATCCAGTTGATGCCAAGAATGGAGATACCGAAAACCAGACAAATAATTTTTCTAAGGATGTGTATTAATATTTGCAAAGAGCGTTTCTCCCTTGATTTTCCTACATGTATATGCTACACTAATTTGCATTAGGGACTTATACATGCGTATTAATACGAATAATGACGCAAGCTAGGCCAGATAATAAGTCCAATACAATTACGGCAATGCGGGAATAAGTAACCTTTTATGCACAGCGAGCCAGGGAGAGTGTAAGCCTGGTAAAGAAGGTGAAAGGCCTTCCCAAGCTGCAGGAGGAAATCCTTTGGGAGAGTAAAACCTGCCATATCATTAAGGCGGGTCGTTTTTCAAACGGCCAAGCAGGGTGGAACCGCGGGAATAAACATCTCGTCCCTGTAACTTAGATTTAAGTTACTGGACAGGATGTTTTTATTTTGTTAGTAGGGGGTTAAAAAATGACATTCCAGGAGATTATCCTGACACTGCAAAACTTTTGGGCAGAACAAAACTGCATAATTCAACAACCTTATGATGTGGAAAAGGGCGCAGGAACTATGAACCCGGCAACTTTTCTGCGGGCGCTGGGGCCTGAACCGTGGAACGTTGCTTATGTTGAGCCGTCGCGCCGCCCGGCTGACGGGCGCTATGGCGATAATCCCAACCGTTTGTTCCAGCATCATCAGTACCAAGTAATTATGAAGCCGTCACCAGCAAATATTCAGGAACTATATTTAGCAAGCCTGGCTAAATTGGGCATCGACCCGGCTAAGCACGATATCCGCTTTGTTGAGGATAATTGGGAATCGCCAACCTTAGGAGCATGGGGATTGGGTTGGGAAGTATGGCTGGACGGCATGGAAATCACCCAGTTTACATATTTCCAGCAGGTAGGCAGCATTGATGTTAAGCCTGTGTCTGTAGAAATTACTTATGGTCTGGAACGATTAGCCATGTATATCCAGGGCAAGGAAAATGTATTTGATATTGAATGGGTAAATGGCATTACTTACGGTGATATCTTCCATCGTAACGAGGTTGAGCATTCTTATTATAATTTTGAGATTGCCGATACTGAGCTGTTGTTCAAGCTGTTTGATATGTATGAGAAGGAAGCAATCAGAGTAATCGAATTAGGCTATGTGCTTCCTGCCTATGATTATGTTCTTAAATGTTCCCATAGTTTTAACTTGCTCGATGCGCGGGGTGCTATCAGTGTCAGTGAGCGTACCGGATTTATCGGCAGGGTAAGGAATCTGGCAAGGCTATGTGCCCAAGGTTATTTGGAACAGCGCGAAAAACTCGGCTATCCTTTGCTAAAGGGAGGTAAGTAAGCCATGACCAAAGATTTGTTTTTAGAAATAGGCACTGAAGAAATTCCAGCAAAATTTATGCCAGGAGCATTGACTCAACTTGAAAATACCACCAAGGCCAAACTTGCTGAACTTAGAATTATGCACGGTGAAATTCGCGCGGTAGGCACCCCCCGCCGGTTGGCTGTTATTGTAAAACAGGTTGCTGAAAAACAAGCTGACAAACATAGCGAAAATAAGGGGCCATCGGTAAAAATTGCTTTTGGTGAAGATGGCGCGCCTACTAAGGCTGCTTTAGGGTTTGCCCGCGGGCAAGGTGTTGATGTCTCGGCACTGGTGGTTAAAGATGGCTACGTATACGCAATAGTCCATGAGGTCGGCCGGTCGGTTGCTGAACTTTTGCCTGGGCTATTTACCGATATTGTTAATAACCTGTCGTTCCCCAAGAGTATGCGTTGGGGCGACTTTGATATGCGTTTTGTCCGGCCAATCCGTTGGATAGTAGCGTTATTCGGCAACCAGGTTGTGCCATTCACACTACCAGGCGTAACAGCCGGTAATGTTACAAGAGGGCACCGCTTCTTGGGTCAAGCCGAGGTTCAAGTAAATTCAGTCGAGGATTATTTTGCCCGGTTAACCGAGAACTTTGTCATGGTAGATCAAGATGTGCGCCGGCGGGTAATCAGAGAGCAGATTGAAACTTTGGCGGTAAGTCATGGGGGGACAGCCAATATTGATGAAGATTTGCTGGAAGAAGTAGTTTATCTGGTGGAATATCCTACTGCTTTGTGCGGCAATTTTGAAGATAAATACCTTAGCCTGCCGCCTGAGGCCATTATTACCCCGATGCGCGAGCATCAGCGCTACTTCCCGGTAACCGGCAAGGACGGAAAATTACTGCCAATGTTCATTACTGTAAGAAACGGCGGTTCTGAGCATATTGACATTGTCCGTCATGGTAACGAGCGAGTACTAAAGGCAAGATTGGCAGATGCCCGGTTCTTTTTTGAAGAAGACCAAAAAATGCCGCTTGCTGAACGGGTGGAAAAGCTAAAAACTGTCGTATTCCAAGAAAGTCTCGGTACTATTTATGATAAAGTCCTCCGTCTAGAGCGCTTATCAACTGCAGTCGGCAAAATGCTGGATGTCAGCCAGGATGAACTTGATATTGTCAATCGTGGCGCTCATTTATCCAAGGCCGACCTGGTAACCGGCATGGTTTATGAGTTTACTGAATTGCAGGGAGTTATGGGACGTGAATATGCTCTGTTAAGCGGGGAACAGCCGGCAGTTGCCGAAGCTATATTTGAACATTATCTGCCGCGTTTTGCCGGTGATAAACTACCGCAGAGCACATCCGGACGGCTTATTAGCATAGCTGATAAAATGGATAATATTGTTGCTACTTTCAGCCGGGGACTGATACCTACCGGTTCGCAGGACCCTTATGCCCTCAGACGACAAGCTCTTGGCATTGTTAATATATTAATTGATGCTAAGTACAGCATTTCTTTAACCAGCTTAACCTCTCATGCTATGGACTTGTTAGGTATTGCCGACAACGGGCAACGAATGAAATTGACTACTGATATTCAGGAATTTTTCCGTCTGCGAATTAAAAATGTCCTTAGTGACGAAAATTTAAGATATGATATGATTGATGCCGTACTGGCAGCCGGAGTCGACGACATCTACGATACATGGCTAAGAGCCAAGGCAATGGCCTTGGAGGGCGGTACCATTGCTATGCAAAAAGCCGTGCAGGCGCTTGTTAGGGTAGGTAACTTAGCGAAAAACGCTGTTTCGGAAACGATCGATGTTAACTTATTCTCAACAGATGCCGAACATGCTTTATATAAGGCTTATCTGGAGGCGCGTGCGGCTATTGAACGGTTTACAGCAGAAAAGAATTATCAAGCTGTGCTAAGTATAGTAGCCGGCCTAGCTTCTCCGATTGACGCTTTCTTTGGCGCTGTTATGGTAATGGTTGAAGATACGGCTGTTAAAAATAATAGGTTAGCCCTCCTCAAAGCTATATCCGGTCTGTCGGCTCATACAGCCGATCTAACTAAAATTGTAACCATGTGAATTTGGGTTACCCGTAACTGGTAAAAGGGGGTGGCAGTTATTGGTTTAACGCCGCGGCAAGAGAAAATTGCCGAGATGGTTAGGACATTAGGCCCAATTACCGGGGAGCAGATTGCTGAACGCCTTAATGTGACTCGAGCGGCGCTCAGACCTGATTTAGCAATTCTGGTAATGTCTGGAATGGTCGAAGCCAGACCAAAAGTTGGTTACTACTATACCGGAAAAAACGCCATGAATATTTTTGTTGAAAAAATTAGTCGGATTAAGGTGCAGGATGTGCAATCAGTGCCGGTGGTCGTTACTTCCGGCACAAGTGTCTATGACGCCGTTGTTACTATGTTTCTTGAAGATGTTGGTTCGGTATTTGTCGTTGAGCCAGGTGGGATTTTGGCCGGGGTTGTATCGCGAAAAGATATGCTTAAAGTAGCTATGGGAGGCGGGGATTTGCAGAAAATGCCTGTTAAAGTAGTTATGACACCTATGCCAAAAATCATTGTAACCACACCGGAAGAATCTGTTTTAACAGCTGCCAAAAAAATTATTGATAACGAGGTAGACAGTTTGCCGGTTGTTTCCCCGGCCAGTCAGCCGGGAGCAAAGACTTATGAAGTGGTCGGACGGTTAACTAAAACCAATATTGCCCGATTGTTTGTTGAACTTGGTGAGGGAAAAGGAGGGGAACGGCTATAGCTAACCTACCGATTATTTATGCATTGTCAGACTCTATCGGTGAAACTGCCGAGATGGTTGCCAGGGCGACTGCCAGTCAGTTTGATTCCAAGGAATTCGATATTATTCGAATTCCCTATATCAATTCGGCAGAACAAATTGCCGAAACGGTGTTAGAGGCTGCCAAGCATACTTGTATTATTTGCCATACCCTGGTATCTCCTGATTTGCGAGAAGCACTGCTGGAACAGGCAACAAAATATAATATTCCAACAATTGATATTATGGGCCCGATGATCCATGCCACCCAAAGCATCACCGGTATGGTGCCACGCCTTACGCCTGGTCTAATCCACAAGCTGGACCAGGAGTACTTTAAACGGGTTGAAGCGGTGGAATTTGCTGTCAAATATGATGATGGTAAAAATCCATTGGGACTCGTAAAAGCCGATATAGTAATTATTGGTGTATCGCGTACCTCGAAAACGCCACTAAGTATGTACTTGGCTCACAAAAAGGTTAAGGTGGCTAACGTGCCGCTAGTGCCGGAAGTGCCGCCGCCGCAGGAACTATTCCAAGTGCCGTCGCATCGCATTGTCGGATTGGTTATTGACAAATTCAAGCTTAATGAAATTCGCTGCGAGCGCTTAAAAACTATGGGGCTGGCGCCAGACGCCAGCTACGCCAATCTTGAGCGGATCAATGAGGAGCTTGATTATGCCCGCTCAATTATGCGCAGACTGGGATGTCCAGTAATTGATGTATCAAATAAAGCTATAGAAGAGACTGCCAATAAAATATTAGAAGTAGTTCAAAAAAATAAACTGACAAATCATTAAAAAATATTCCTGGCGTTCGCGCCAGGAATATTTTTATTGCGTAAGCAGAATACCACATGCTATGCATGTGGTTCCAAAAAGCTTATAGCTATACGTCGAAAAAAACAGCCTCCTTTGATAGAATAAATGCAGGTTTGCCGACCGCATAACTCTGAACAAAGGAGGCGCATCCAATGGATGATACTAAGAGTTTAGCACATAGTAAATGGCGGTGTAAATATCATATAGTATTTGCACCAAAATATCGTAGACAGGCGATATATGGAAAAATAAAATCGGATATAGGTGTAATCCTAAGGAAGCTCTGTGAGTACAAAGGCGTGGAAATTCTAGAGGCCAACGCTTGCCCCGACCATATTCACATGCTAGTAAGTATACCACCGAAAATCAGTGTGGCGTCTTTTGTGGGATACTTAAAAGGGAAAAGTTCGCTAATGATATTTGATAAGCATGCGAATTTGAAATATAAGTATGGAAACAGACATTTCTGGTGCAAAGGATATTTTGTGGATACGGTGGGACGAAACAAAGAGGCAATAGCCAAATATATCCGTGAGCAGTTACAAGAAGATATAATTGCCGACCAGTTAAGTTTGAAGGAGTTGACAGACCCGTTTACGGGTGAGCCCGTGAAAAAGTCATAAAAAGAGCCCCTTTAGGGGCTGACTGAAAAGGTTATGCGGTTGGTGGACTTTTTCAGTGAGTCTTGAGACTCAGCTAGTACTCTGCCCTTATAGGGCGTAAGCAAGCCACCCGTTTTACGGGTGGTCCTGACTAAGCTATATAGTATCCAATAAAGATTTCCAGGCGTGTTGTTAGTATAAGCGTAAGTCAAGCGCCAGCGGTGGAGCGTTACTAACAACACGCCTGGAAAAAATCTTTATTGGATTTCATATATCATAAAAAAGTATTTAACTCAACGTTGTAGCTGACAGAATCGGCTGACCAACTGTTGCCGTCTTGAACCACATTGACATTACCACTGAAATTGGCCACTTTGGTACGCCAGTTAAACTCTGCGGAATCCGCTGAAATTGACAGGTTAGTACGGGAAAGGTTTACGCCACCGTCAATTTTTGCCCGATCTTTTGTACCGTAAACATAAACACTGTCTCCCGTAAAATATATATCGCCTTGAGTTACCGAGATGCCGCCTGCGCCCCATACTTCAAGGGTGACCGGGTTAACTTTGGCTTGACTGGCCGTAATAACCCGTTTGCCGACTTCTATGTAAACATTGCCATTCAATACGTATAGCCCGGTATTGACGTCAAAATATGTACGGTCAGCAGTTATTACTGGTTTAGCGGCGGCAATTCCAGTTAAGAAGATAAGTACTACTAAAGTTATTACTAATGTTTTGTATTTCATGATCAATTCTCCTTTCCCTTTCTTAATATATTATAGCAAAAAATAGTATACTTTGCTTATGGAAAAATGTTCAACTCAGAACAGCCTATAGTGCAATAAAGGTAAATAATGTATAATTATATGAAAGGAGGCTGCTCAATCATGAATGTTCGTGAACGCATTGAAGAACAGGAGTTTAAAATATTATCGACCTATGCCGCGAAGAGCCGTGAAGCCGTCCGTGAACGGGAAGAGCCGCTATGCGATTTCCGAACTGCATTTCAGCGGGACCGGGACCGTATAATCCACAGTAAAGCTTTCAGGCGTCTTAAGCATAAAACACAAGTCTATATATCGCCTGGCGACCATTATCGCATGCGGATGACGCACAGTCTGGAAGTTGCGCAAATATCAAGGACAATTGCCCGTGGTCTTATGCTAAACGAAGATTTGACAGAAGCAATTGCCGTAGGTCATGATGTTGGACATACCCCGTTCGGCCATGCTGGCGAATATGCTTTGCGGGAACTTATCGGACACTACAATCATAATGAACAAAGTCTGAGAGTGGTAGAGCACCTCGAACGAGGTGGTCAGGGGCTTAACCTGACCGCAGAAGTTAGAGACGGCATTTTAAACCATACCGGAGATAATAAGCCATTTACGCTTGAAGGCAACATTGTCCGTATTGGCGATCGTATCGCCTATCTGTGCCATGACTATGACGACGGCATCCGCGCAGGTATGTTGAAGCCGTCTGATTTGCCGTTAAATGTAAGTAAAGTATTAGGGACAGATCCGTCAAGCATGATAACCGTAATGGTGTCCGATATTATTATGGAATCGGATAACAAAGGCGAAATTATAATGTCTAAGCGGGTTAAAGCTGCTATGGATGAATTTCGTGAATTTATGTTTAAGAAAATTTATCACTCGGCTGAACTTGAGCCTGACCGAAAAAAAGCCAAGTATGTTGTCAGCAAACTTTTCGAATACTATGTAGCCAACCCTGGCAGCTTGCCGCGGGAATTCCTGGAGCGGGAAGAACGATGGGGGCTAAAAACAATTGTTGTTGATTACATTGCCGGCCTGACTGACTTATATGCTATCAAGCAATTTGAAAAACTATTTATCCCCGCTACTTGGGGTGTTCCCAAATAATTAGCAGAGCTAAACAATAGCTCTGCTTTTTTTCCTGAGCAAATATTATTACCTTTGTCAAGAGATAAAAGAGGAATTTTGTCATCTGCATGGAATAATAATTAATAAAATAAATATGATAAGAAAGACTTGACTCGTAGGTATTGACCAAACTACTTTATCTGATTGCCTGCCCTCTGGCAGGAATATTAGTCTTAATGTAGAATAAAGTCAAAGCTTGGAACTTTTTGCATTTTCGCAAACGCTAAAAACAATCAGCAAATTTGTTATTGCCTGGATAAGGTGAGTTTATGAAAGATGCAACTTTCGATGATTTTATCGATAGATTGCGGTCGGAGAGCGATCTTGTCAGTATTGTCTCAGATTATGTGTCATTAAAAAAGAAGGGAAAAAATTATTGGGGTTGTTGTCCTTTTCATCAAGAGAAGACACCGTCTTTTTCGGTAACTCCGGATAAAGGTTTTTTCTATTGTTTTGGCTGTCAGACAGGCGGCAATGTTTTTAACTTTTTAATGAAGGTTGAAAATATTACTTTTTTTGAAGCGGTGAAACTGCTAGCGAAAAAGCTCAATATTCCGTTACCGGAAAAAGAAAAAACGCCGCGCGAGCAGGCCCGCGACCGGGAAATTGCCATATTATACCAGGTTAACGAATTAGCCAGAGATTTTTTTTACGCATGTCTAACCAAGACCAACTATGGCAAACCTGCCCGCGAGTATTTAGCCAGTCGTGGTGTATCGGCAGAAATTATTGATTTTTTTAAGCTAGGCTTTGCGCCGCCGTCGTGGGATAAACTATCAATAACATTTCGTGAACGGGGCATTGCTCTTGATATACTGCTAAAATCAGGATTATCTGTCGCCCGTAATTCAGGTGACGGTATTTATGACCGCTTTCGCAACCGGATTATGTTTCCGATTAGTGATGCGAGAGGGCGGGTTATTGGCTTTGGCGGTAGAGTTTTAGACAATACTCATCCTAAATATCTTAACTCGCCGGAAACTGAGATTTTTAACAAGCGTCATGTCCTGTACGGTTTTGACAATGCCTACAAACATATTCGTGAGTCAGGCCAAGTTGTTATTGTAGAAGGCTATATGGATGTTATAACCTTGTATAGTCAAGGCATAAAAAACGCTGTAGCATCTTTGGGAACGGCGTTTACTCCTGAACAAGCCAGAAGCCTGATTAAACTTAATGCCGAACTGCTATTTTCTTATGATAGCGATGCTGCCGGGCAAAATGCTACGGTGCGGGCCTTGCATACAGTGCGTTCATTAGGTGCAACGGTTAAAGTAGTGTCTGTTCCTGATGGTAAAGACCCTGACGAATTTGTCAGGAAACATGGCAGTTCAGCTTTTCAAGATTTGCTCAAAACAGCGCAACCGTTGCTCGACTATCAACTCGACCGGGCGCTTAAATCTGATGATTATTCAACTGTACAGGGCAAAATTGCCGTAGTTGGAAAATTGGCGCCCATTTTGGCAGAAGCCGACAACGCTGTGGAAGTAAATGCCCATATTACCCGGCTGTCCCAAATACTTACTGTTGATGAAAGTGCCTTAAGAAGTGAAATAACAAAGTATATTGTTCAAGCCAAAAAGGATAAAATTGTAAAAAGCGGGAAAACTATAAATATTGCACTCTTGTATAAGCAACCGGCTCCAGCAGTGGTTCAGGCTGAACGGCAGCTTATCAGACTGATGTGCGATGATCCATCACTTATCCCTTATGTCTTGGCTAAGCTTTCACCAGATGAAATACAAGGCGGTTTGCAGCAAGAGATAATTAATTTCTTATTTAATGCGTATAATATGGAAAAAAATATAACGCAAGCAACGATTAACGCCGGTATAAACCGCTTAAGCGAAAACGCAAGAAGTGAGTTTTCGCATATTATGTTGATAGATATACAGTTTGATGACAGGGTTAAATTTGTTGACGATTGTATAAAAACCATTAGGCTGGCACATTTGACCGCCTTATACGAACAACATCGGCTAACCGCCGATGAATTAGAACGCATGGGGGATAGTAACTTTCTGCAGGAATTGGCGGAAAGTCAGCGAATTAAACATGAAATTAGCAAATTACATCATTAATAATTACTTGTTCTTGTTGATAAATCTGATACCGTTAACTGCCAAGGGAAGGGGGGAAAACTATGGCCGATAAGAAAAATATGCCGGGAGAGCAAGTCAATGAGCTTTTACACAAAGGTAAAAAACGTGGTATGCTGACATATGCTGAAATCATGGATACCATGCAGACCGAAGACATGAGCCCTGATGAGATTGACGATATGTACGAAATCTTCAGTAATAAGGGTATTGAAATTGTTGACGAAGTTCCGGATGTTGAAATGATTGAAGGCCCAGACATTTCTGAGATTGAAGCAACGGCCGAAGAAGTAGATATTGATCTCACCATTCCTGAAGGCATAAGTATTGATGACCCGGTTCGTATGTATCTAAAGGAAATTGGCCGGGTACCGCTGTTAACGGCCGATGAGGAGATTAGGCTGGCCAAACGGATGGAACAGGGTGATGAAGAGGCTAAACGCCGTCTTGCCGAAGCTAATTTAAGGCTTGTTGTAAGCATTGCCAAGCGTTATGTTGGCCGTGGCATGTTATTTCTTGATCTCATTCAGGAAGGTAATTTAGGCCTGATCAAGGCTGTAGAAAAGTTTGACTATAACAAAGGTTATAAATTTAGTACTTATGCGACATGGTGGATACGCCAGGCAATAACTAGGGCTATAGCTGACCAAGCCCGTACTATCCGTATTCCTGTTCATATGGTTGAGACAATCAATAAGCTTATTAGAGTGTCCAGGCAACTTCTGCAAGAATTGGGACGTGAACCTTCGCCAGAGGAAGTTGCCAAGGCCATGGATGTTAGTGTTGAGCGGGTGCGGGAGATTATGAAAATTGCCCAGGAACCTGTGTCTTTAGAAACGCCAATCGGCGAAGAAGAAGATTCCCATTTAGGGGATTTTATTGAAGACCAGGACGCTCCGGCCCCGGCTGAAGCTGCGTCATTCATGCTACTTAAAGAACAGCTAGAAGAAGTGCTTGAAACACTTACGCCACGCGAGGAAAAAGTACTGCGACTTAGATTTGGCCTGGATGATGGCCGGGCCCGCACCCTTGAGGAAGTAGGCCAGTATTTTGGTGTTACTCGTGAGCGCATCCGTCAGATAGAAGCTAAAGCATTGAGAAAACTTCGTCATCCGAGCCGCAGTAAAAAATTGAAGGATTTTCTAGAATAAAAAAGGTAATAAAATACTTGACGTAACCGCTACATTGTTTTATAATAATCAACGTTGGCGATATTCCTCGATAGCTCAGTCGGTAGAGCAATCGGCTGTTAACCGATCGGTCGTAGGTTCGAGTCCTACTCGAGGAGCCATTATAAGTAGATTGAACAGGCTTTCTTCGGAAAACCTGTTTTAACATCTCAGGGCCTATAGCTCAGCGGTAGAGCAGCCGGCTCATAACCGGCTGGTCCCTGGTTCGATCCCAGGTGGGCCCACCATATGTTTATTGGCCCGTTGGTCAAGAGGTTAAGACACCGCCCTTTCACGGCGGTATCAAGGGTTCGATTCCCTTACGGGTCACCATAAGCAGCGAACCAGGTTCTCACGCGCCGATAGGTAAAATGAGAACCTGTGATATTGGGCGATTAGCTCAGCCGGGAGAGCGCCTGCCTTACAAGCAGGATGTCGGCAGTTCGATCCTGTCATCGCCCACCATCTGAATATTAGCCTGCGAAGTTAACTTCGCAGGCTTTTTACTATACATAGGCCACTGCAAATGATATGATACAATCCTATCCTGTATATGTATAATAGGATTTTTATGTACTAAGTGAAATACTAACAAAGAAATTAAAGGGAGGATTGACTATTAGGTGAAGTTAGGCGAACGGTTAAAAGCTGTTGCAGACATGGTTCCTGCCGGAGTAACTCTTGCCGATATCGGTACAGATCATGCATACTTGCCGATATACTTGGTAGAACAGAGGATTATTTGTTGCGCCATAGCCGGTGATGTTCATCATGGTCCGTATTTATCAGCGAAAAATGCTGTTGCAGCGGTAAATTTGGAACAAAAAATCTCAGTACGGTTGGGTGATGGTTTGGCTGTCCTTGCTCCTGGCGAAGCTGATGTTGCAGTTATTGCCGGCATTGGGGGAGCCAATATAATTGATATTATGAGTTCCTCGCCGGCAGTAATGGCTACGTTAAAGCGGATTATTTTACAGCCCATGATTGCTGCCGCGCTTGTTCGAAACTGGCTTCAGGCCAACAGGTGGCAGATTATTGACGAACAGCTTGTACAGGAAGAAGGAAGACTATACCAGATTATTGCCGCTGAACCAGGTGATAGTTTGCCCATTGATCCAGTATTATGCGAAATTGGTCCACTGCTTTGGCAGACAAGACATCCGCTCCTTAAACAACATATTTATGAGCTTATGAGTCATTTAAAGGGGGTACTTTCGGCTATGGAAGGTAGCGCTGCAGCTATTAACTCTGCTAAATACAACGAGTTTGTCCGAAAACTAAGAGAATTGGAGGATAAATACGCATGTCTGTAAAATGCCGGATGATTATGGATACGTTAGAACAATTGGCTCCAAAACACTTGGCTGAAAATTGGGATAATATCGGGTTGCTCATTGGTTATCCTGAACAAAACATACATAAAATTATTGTTACTCTGGACGTAAATGCAGAAGTTGTTGCTAAAGCAATTGAAACAAACGCTGACATGATTGTTGCCCATCATCCGCTGATATTTAAAGGTATTACCAATATCCGCACCGATTTGCCGCAAGGTAATATATTATCATCCTTGATTAAAGCAGGTATAGCTGTATATGCTGCCCATACCAACCTTGACAGCACAAATGGCGGTGTCAATGATGTGTTGTCACAAAAGTTGTCACTGCAAGATGTTAAGCCACTAACAACTGTTTATCAGGAACGTCTACATAAATTGGTTGTATTTGTACCTGGCACACATGTTGAGCAGGTACGCGCGGCCATGACTGAGGCTGGCGCCGGCCACATCGGTAATTACAGTCACTGTACTTTTCAAATTCAAGGTACAGGAACTTTTTTGCCGTTGGCGGGAACCAATCCGTTTATTGGTGAACAAGGCAAGCTGGAATATGTTGATGAATGCCGTTTAGAAACTATTGTACCGGCAACACTAAGCCACCGTGTAATTAATGCCATGTTGGCGGCTCATCCTTATGAAGAGGTTGCCTACGATGAATATCTGCTGTTAACTGGCGGCGCCGGTTTTGGTCTAGGAAGGATTGGCCGGTTGCCAAATCCAATGCGGCTTGAGGACTTTATTAGGCAAGTAAAGACAGCATTAAAGGTGAATTATGTTAAAGTGGCAGGTTCTACCAACAATGAAATAACTAGGGTGGCCGTATGCGGCGGCAGCGGAGCCAGCTTGATTAAACATGCTATTGCAGCTAAAGCTGACGTTCTGGTAACAGGCGATGTAAAATACCACGAGGCTCAGCAGGCGGTTGCTGAGGGGCTGGCAATTATTGATGCCGGACATTTTGCCACTGAACAGCCAGTAGTTGAATGTGTAGCCAATTATTTGGCAGAAGCAGCTGTCAAAAATAGCTGGAAATTGGATATCATTGCCAATAATACCAATCAAGACGTTTTTTCTATATTTTAATTATGATTAGTCAATTTATTGCCACTATGCATAGTTTGACGGCTTAACAATTCTGGTATAAAATAAACTTGTATAAATAAATATTGATTGGCCGAGGGAGCTCATGTTATGGGCTGAGAGTGGACTAGTAAGTACCTGACCTCTATACCTGATAGGGATAATGCCCGCGTAGGAAGGTCGTGTTGTAGGCAAAGCGCACCATACAAAGCGGATGGTGCGCTTTTAATTTCTAAAAAAAGAAAAGGAGGGAAGCGTTTGCGACTTATTGTAAATGGCAAGGAACTGCTGGTTTCGGATGGTCTTACCATTGCTGAACTTGTCGACCAGCAGCGGTTTAACCCAGAAGTTATTGTTATCGAGTACAACCAAAAGATAGTAAGGAAGGATGAATGGCAAACTATTGTTCTTCAACCGGAAGACTGCCTGGAAGTAGTGAATTTTGTAGGGGGAGGCTGATTATAATGGAAACAACTTTATCGCAGGATCTATTAAAAATTGGTGATAAAGTATTGACAAGCCGGCTGTTTTTAGGAACAGGGAAATTTTCCAACAACAAGCTTATTCCTGAGGTCATCAAAGCATCAGGTTCACAGGTCGTGACCGTAGCTTTGCGGCGGGTTGACCCAGAACATAAGGAAGAAAACATTGTTGAATATATACCTAAAGATTGTACGCTTATGCCAAACACGTCAGGTGCCAGAACTGCGGATGAAGCCGTCCGGATTGCCCGGCTAGCCCGCGCCGCGGGCTGTGGCGACTGGATTAAGATTGAGGTTATTTCAGATAACCGGCATTTGTTGCCGGACAATATCGAAACCATTAAAGCCACCGAAATTTTGGCTGCTGAAGGATTTGTTGTACTTCCCTATATGAGCCCTGACTTAATGGTTGCCAAACGACTGGCTGAAGCTGGCGCCGCTGCTGTTATGCCGCTCGGGGCACCGATTGGCACTAATCGTGGTTTAAGAACGAAAGAACTGGTACGAATTCTTATTGAAGAAATTCCATTGCCGATTATTGTTGACGCCGGTATTGGCCGCCCGTCAGAGGCAGCTGAGGCTATGGAAATGGGAGCAGCCGCGGTACTGGTCAACACAGCAGTAGCAACAGCTGCTAATCCAGTAGTTATGGCTGAAGCCTTTGGGTTGGCGGTTGCTGCAGGGCGTAAAGCGTTTCTGGCCGGGCCTGGCGCCATTCAGGATTATGCTGTCGCCTCATCACCTTTGACCGGCTTTCTACGTGAGTAAATTGGGCGAGGGGGAGGATGACAAATGAGTGTTTATGAAGAACTATCTAACTATCGGGACCTAAACTTTGACAAGTTTTTTGACCAAATCACCGATGCTGATATTCAAAGAATTATTGGCAAACAGCGTTTGACAGTACTTGACTATTTAGCGCTATTGTCACCTAGGGCGGAAAAACATTTAGAGGCCATGGCCCAGCAGGCTCACCGCCTGACAGTACAGCATTTCGGGCATACAATGCTGCTTTATACACCATTGTATTTGGCTAATTACTGTGTTAACCAGTGTGTATACTGCGGGTTTCATGCTCATAACGATATTGAACGGAAAAAACTATCACAGGAACAAGTGATTGCTGAAGCTGAAGCTATTGCCGCTACCGGTTTAAAACATATCCTCATTCTTACCGGCGAGTCGCGTTACCACTCTTCAGTTGCTTACATTAAAGAATGTGTACAAACTTTAAAGAATTATTTCACATCCATCAGTATTGAAGTATATCCGCTTAATACTGATGAATATAAAGAACTTGTTGAAGCCGGAGTAGATGGGGTCACAATGTATCAGGAAGTTTATGATGAAGAGATTTATGCCGAACTGCACCCGGCCGGTCCCAAGCGGGACTACCGGTACCGGCTTGACGCTCCGGAGCGGGCTTGCCAGGCCGGTATGCGGACTGTCAATATTGGCGCACTTTTAGGTCTGAGCGACTGGCGCAGCGAAGCCTTTTTCACCGGAGTACACGCCGATTATTTGCAAAACAAATATCTTGATGTCGAGGTCAGCATATCGCCACCGAGAATGCGGCCGCATGTCGGCGGCTTCCCACCAAAAGTAATTGTCACTGATAAAAATATTGTCCAGTATGTTTTGGCCTTTAGACTGTTTATGCCGCGTAGCGGCATAACACTGTCTACCCGTGAGAGCGCCAAAATGCGCGACAATATGGTCAGACTGGGAATTACTAAGATGTCGGCCGGGTCGTGCACGGCGGTAGGCGGACATGCTGAGAAAGCGTCAGTAGGTCAATTTGAAATATCTGACGAACGTGATGTGGCCGACATAGCAGCTATGCTTTATTCTCAAAACTACCAACCTGTTTACAAAGACTGGCAAATATGGTGATATTTCATGGCTGTATTGAATCAGTTTGAACAGGGACTAAACAGATATTTACCTACTGACATACTGGCTAAAATCGCCGAAATCAAAATTGGTATTGCCGGCGCGGGAGGATTGGGTTCTAATTGCGCCCAAATGTTAGTGCGTACCGGTTTTAGAAATTTTAAGATTATCGATTTTGATATACTAGATGCCAGTAATCTAAACCGCCAGTTTTACTTTATGCATCAGGTTGGAAGATCTAAGGTTGAAGCCCTCAAAGACAATTTACTGCTTATTAATCCTGACATTAATATTGAAATAATACAAGGAAAATTTGAGAGCGATATGGCGGCCGGGTTCTTTGCTGACTGTGACGCTGTTGTTGAAGCTTTTGACCGACCGGAATACAAAAAACTGATTGTTGAAACTTACATCAACTCGGGAAAGCTGCTGGTAGCCGCCTCGGGGCTGGCCGGTTGGGGCAACAGTGATGATATTGTCATTCGGCAGATCAAAGAAAATTTTTATTTGGTTGGAGATTTGACGTCGGCAATTGGACCAGATTGTCCGCCGCTTGCCCCCCGTGTCCATATCGCCGCTGCCAAACAAGCAGATATTATTTTAAATTATTTTCTAACTTAGTATATAAAGGAGGTCAGATTGTGCTATCCAGACCTGGTATGGCGAATTTCCTAACAACTGATCTATATGGATTAACTGCCGAAGAATATTCTCTTGGCAGAAGCAATGCCGAAGTAGTCGAACTGATGATTGCGGCCGGGATTAAAGTCATTCAATACCGCGAAAAAGATAAAAAAGCCAGACAAATGTATGAAGAATGTCTCACAATTCGGGAACTAACAAATAAGGCAGGCGTAACCTTTATTATCAATGACCATGTGGACTTGGCTATGTTGGTTGAGGCTGATGGTGTACATATTGGTCAAGATGACCTGCCACCGGAAAAGGTTAGGAAGTTAATCGGTGATAATATGATTCTTGGTTTGTCTACGCACTCACCGGAGCAGGCTAAAGCTGCGGTAGCATCAGGAGTTGTAGATTATATCGGCGTTGGCCCGATATTTGCCACCAGAACTAAAAAAGATGTGTGTGATCCGGTGGGGCTTGAGTATCTTGAGTATATAGTTAAAAATCATGATATCCCGTTTGTTGCCATTGGTGGTATAAAAGAGCACAATATCCATGAGGTAAAACAACGTGGCGCTAAAATTGTTGCGTTAGTTACCGATATTGTCGGTGCGGTTGATATTCAGGCAAAAGTCCGTTCAATTCGTCAAGCTATTGGGTCTTAAATAATTGTGTCCTGTTGACTTGTTTTATGATTAATGCTACAATAAGCATCCAATACTAATATAGCGTCTGAGTACGAAAGATGATCGCGGATGCCTGTGCATTCGAGGAAAGTCCGAGCTCCACAGGGCAGGGTGCTGGATAACGTCCAGCGAGGGCGACCTCAGGGAAAGTGCCACAGAAATGTAGACCGCCTGGCTTTGCCAGGTAAGGATGGAACGGTGCGGTAAGAGCGCACCAGCAGTCAGGTGACTGACTGGCTAGGTAAACCCCACCTGGAGCAAGACCGAATAGGGAAGGGATGAAGCGGCCCGCCGAACCTTCCGGGTTGTGTCGCTAGAGCCGTCAGGCAACTGCCGGCCCAGATAAATGATCGTCACCGTTTACACGGAACAGAACTCGGCTTATTGACTACTCAGACAAGAGTAATAAAGAAAACACGGCTTGCGCCGGCCTTTGGCGAAAGCGGAAGCCTATGTTGCCCTTATCCTGGCAGAGAGTCATACTTTCTATCAGGATAAAAACCCGCAGACTTTGACAGGCTGCGGGTTTTTGTTCTATTTCCAGAATAGAATTTCCGGTGCTTTTTTAGGTATTGCCGGCGGGTTAATTTGCGGGTAGCCAACAATGAGTGGTGCTACAGCCTCATATTCGGCAGGAATACTTAGTTCTTGTTTTATTTCCGGCAGGTTTAAAAATGGGCGGGCAAAACCGATCCAACAAGTACCAAGCCCCAAACTGTGGGCAGCCAGCATAATGTTCTGGGCAGCCAGGCAACAGTCTTCGGCAGCATGCAAACCTGTGAGTTTTGCAAAAATGATGATGAGAGTTTTGGCGTTATAAAAAATATTAAAATCAGGATTTTCCAGTGCAGCTTTATACTTAGTAAGTTGAGGTATTCTATCAAGTGAATTCAGAAGGAGTTTTTTGCTGCGGTCAGAATAGTCATGTAACAGGTCTGAATTCTGAATTACAGCAAAGGACCAGGGCTGTGAATTCATGGCACTGGGGGCTTGCACTGCGGCAGCCAGCAATTTTTCAATTGTAGTTTTATCAACTTGATTATCGGCATAGTTCCGCACAGAACGACGGTTATAGATAGCTTCAAGTAAGTCCATTTACAATCATCCTTTCAGTTTTATAAAAATATTAGCCTATTAAATTACAAATGTAAAGTATGGGATTATAATACTTATGTATTTTAGTTGTATTGTTGTTACTGCTAAGTTGATTATCAAGCATTATGGGGACCAGCATTACATTACTGTTCATATTCTATTGCCAAAATGAAAAGCGGTAAAAAACTGTCACGCGGATCGAAATATACAAAAGAATTACCGCAATAAAATTTTTTTAAAAAATGTAATTTGATATCTAGACAAAGAGCATTTTTATGCTATAATAAAAACATATTTAAAAAAAGCCTGAGTCAATGATGACTCCTTCGCGCTGTACAGTGGGGGGAGTCTATATTTTTTTAGGAATTGACTAAGGTCTGTTGTGAGAAGCTATACTGTAAAACATTTTGTGTATGAGGTGAAAAAAATGGTAAAAGATTTAGTGTATCTCATTCCGGCCGGTAAGTATAGTAAAGAAGAGCTACTAAGTTTGCTTAATAATCACCCGGAAATTAAGTTTGCTTCACTCGTAGGTATTGACCTTGCCGGCAATGACACCGACGAAAAAATTCCTATTAAGTTGTTTATTAAAGATATTGATGATTTTTATAGCGGCGGCGCAGTACAGACTGACGGATCGTCAGTTGTTCTGACCGGTATTGCAACTCTTAATAATGCCAAAGTTGACATGCTGGCAGATCCAAATGTTAACTGGTTTGTTGACTATAATTATGAAAATATTGATGAGGAAACCGGTAAGCCGGTGGGTACGCTTCGTATCCCTGCTTTCTTAGTACATAATGGCCTGAAAGTAGACTCGCGTGCTATTTTAGTAGATAGTCTTGAATATATCAAGACTGAGCTTCTTGCTTTGTTTAAAAAGAACGGTAAGATCGCCGGTCTTGAAAATATTGACGGCGCCGATGTCGAAGACATCATCTTTACTTCGGCCACTGAGCTTGAGTTCTGGGTAAAAACCCCAGCCAATAAGGCTGAGGTTGAGGAATTGTCAGCTTCACAAGTTATGCAGGAACAATATTGGCAACGTACCCGCGGCAACGTCCGCACTGCTCTGGAACAGGCTTTGAATTTACTTGCCAAATACGGACTGGAACCCGAGATGGGCCATAAAGAAGTTGGCGGTATCAAAGCTAAAATTGATGAAACCGGTCATCTGAGTCATGTTATGGAACAGCTTGAAATCGACTGGAAGTTTGCCAATGCCATTCAGGCTGCAGATAATGAGCTTCAAGCCAGAATTGCAATCAAAGAAGCCTTCCGGGCCAACGGTCTTGAGGTAACTTTCAAAGCTAAACCAATTATTGGTGTTGCCGGTAACGGCGAACATACTCATGTTGGTATGGCGGCAAAACTTAAATCTGGCAAAATTGTCAACTTGTTCTCGCCGGCTGATATGAAGAAATATTTCTTAAGTGCAATTGGCTATGGCGCTATTATGGGTCTCCTGAAAAATTATGAAGTTGTTAATCCGTTTGTATCCTCCACAAATGATTCGCTCAATCGTTTAAAGCCCGGCTTTGAAGCTCCGGTATGTATCGTAACTTCCTTAGGACATAATCCGGCAGTACCGTCCCGTAACAGAACTATTCTGGCTGGTCTTGTACGCGATATCAATAATCCGCTGGCTACTAGATTTGAAGTCCGCGCCCCGAACCCCTATACCAATACTTACGTCGCTCTTACCGCTATATATATGAGCATGTTTGACGGTATTAAAGCGGCTATTAATGCCGGTAAAACTGTCGAAGAGCTTGATGCAGAGCTGTCCAAAGATGTTGGTCAGCCAGGTTTCTATCTTGAAACTGACCGGGCTTATCGCAGTGAGCATGATGTATTTGAGGATTATACTGCGGAAGAGCGTGATCGCTTGTTTGGCAAACCGCCTGCCACTGTTTGGGAAAATATGCAAAGCATTCAAAAATATCCCGAAAAAGTTAAAGCTCTTACTGCTGGCAATAAATTCCGTCCCGAACTTATTGAGGCATTTATAGCTGGTGCTTTGGTTCGTTGGAAGACCGAACTGTTAAACCGCATTATTCCGGAGAATCTTGATATTGTTAAAGAATCTAAACCGCTCCATGACGCTGATTCGGCCAGCGATCTTGACCTAAGCAATTGGGCCGCAATAAACAGTCTCAGAGTATACTTGGCTAAAGATAGCATTGCGCAAAAGAGCGTATTTACCCGGATTAAAGAAGCTATTCAAGCTGGTGATTTTGACACTGCTTCTAACCTGCAAATTGAAATGTCAGAAAAAATGAATGAGTTAACTGCCTTGTATACTCAATACAAGAAAAACATGATTCATATCTGCTAAGAGTGGTGTAAATTAATGAAATCCCCGGCGGGAGACCAGCCGGGGATTTTTTGCCTACAACATTTTAATTTTTACCAACTATTTACAATTTTTATAACCCCGGAGGTTAGAAATGACTGAGTCATATCAGTAGCAGGAATTTGCTAGGAAACATGGAATATATCAGTAAGTTTAAAAGCAAAGGGAGGTTACTGTATGGAAAAGAATGCCTGTAATATCGGCAACTTATTTAGTGATTTGGAAGCACTGCGAATTGCCATTGATATGGAAGCCCGCGGCCGGGATTTTTACAAAAAGGCTTATGAACAAGCCGAAACTAAGGCGCACAAAGACTTGTTCATGTTCCTTATGAATGAAGAAATCCATCACCATGATCAATTTACTCATCTTTATAATAAAATTAAAGAAAATAAACTAGCCGGCTCTGATGATTATCTGTTTGATCAGGAAACTTCACGGTATCTTACCGTTCTTGCCGAACCGCATATCTTCCCTAAAGACAAAGTATTTCCTGAATTTAAGAGCATGGCCGATATTTTGAAGGCTGCGCTACAAGATGAAAAGGATTCAATTCTGTTTTATGACGCTTTGGCCAAATGTGCTAAATTTGAAGAGGCCAGACAGGTATTCAACTTGCTGAAAGCTGAAGAGCAGACCCATGTGATCAAACTACGTGAGATGCTTGATGGCTGGGCGTGAAACAAGTTATTAAAAAAGGAAAATATAGCGTCTTTCAGGCGCTATATTTTTTTGGGTAAATGTAAAAAAGGGATTAATATGTAGCAGGAATTTTACAATTAATATCCAATTATAATAATATTCCAATACATATAATTATCTTGCAGGAGGTTTGGATTCATGGAAGTTAAAACAGATTTATTAGAAAAAGGTGCTATTATTCAGCGCGACAGAGAGACATATGCTATTGCTCCTCATATACCTGGTGGTGTTATTCTTGACCCCAACATATTAAGGAAAATAGCAGACGTTTCTGAAAAATACGGTGCCAAAGCGCTTAAGTTGACTTCAGCGCAGCGGATTGCCATTGTTGGTATTCCTGAAGAAAAAATTGACGCTGCCTGGAAAGAACTGGATATGAATAAGGGTGCTGCTGTAGGTTTGTGTGTCCGTAGCGTAAAAATTTGTCCGGCAACACATTTTTGTAAACGTGCCCAGCAAGACGGTTTAACCTTGGGTCTTGAACTCGACAAACTGTATCATGGCATGAAATTGCCAGGCAAACTTAAGATTGGCGTTAGCGGCTGTACTAACTCGTGTGCTGAATGTGGCGTTAAAGATATTGGCCTTATTGGCACAGCCAAGGGTTGGAAAATTATTATTGGTGGCTGTGCTGGCGCCAGACCGAGAATAGGTGATCTACTGGCTGAACAAATACCACAGGCAGAAGTACTGCCACTTATTGAAAAAATTATCGCCTATTATAAAGAAAACGCCCGTAATCATGAGCGTATTGGCATGATGATTGATCGACTGGGTCTGGACAACGTAAAACAAGGAATTTTAGGCTAAACTTAAAACGCCTGGCTCAGCCAGGCGTTTCGTTTTCATTATCAGAAATTATATCCATCATTGCCAAATTCTAATGAAAAGACTTATGCAATATATGGAATTTTTAATAAAATAGCAGTATACTGTCAGTAAAGAATATGCTCAAGGGGGCGGTGGCTATTCAAGCAAAAAATTCACATGATGTGGCATGGGTTCTGGAACAAATAGAGCGTATAGCTCAGTTTGGACAAGGACGGTCAGGGATTACAAGGCTGGCATTCAGTAAAGCTGACCATGAAGCACGGAACTACATTATTGAGCTTATGCAGGCTGAGGACCTTACTGTACATATTGATGCCGTCGGCAACATAATTGGCCGGTTTGAACCGGAGGGTATTCAGGCAGACGCCCCGGCAGTAATAACAGGCTCACATCTTGATACCGTACCTTCGGGCGGAAAATATGATGGTGCCTTGGGTGTTGTATGCGGCTTGGCAGCCGTTAGTAGATTAAAGGAGCGTAGTGGCCTTGAATATCCGCTGGAAGTAGTTGTATTTGCTGCAGAGGAATCCAGCAGATTTAATTTTGCGACCATCGGAAGCAAAGCAATGGCCGGTCTAGCTAATGTTTCTGCCTGGATGCGTGCCCAAGATCAGGATGGCATAAGCTTCTCCTCGGAGTTGGCCGCTATAGGACGCCCAATAGAAAATGTTGGCTCTGCTGCCAGGCCGAAAAATAGTATTAGAGGATTCCTTGAACTACATATTGAACAAGGACGGGTTCTGGAACAGGAAAAAATTAGTATTGGAATTGTTGATAAGATTGCCGCTCCTACCAGGCTAAAGATAACAGTGGTGGGGACAGCGGGCCATTCCGGCGCTGTGCCAATAGAAGAACGGCAAGATGCGTTGGTTAGTGCGTCCATGATTGTACTGGCTGTTCGGGATATTGCTACTGAATACACTTATCAGAGCGCAGTGGCTACAGTGACAATTTTAAAAACATATCCAGGCGCAATTAATGTTATTCCTGGTCAAGTCGAGATGTGGGTTGATATTCGTGGCACAGATCACGAGAGCGTCATCGGAATGATTCAAGAAATAAAGGACGCGATTAGTACAATTGCTGATGACAATGACACACCGGTATCTATTGAAGTACTATTTTCAGACAAACCGGTAAAATTGGATGAAACTATCATTGAAACGGTCGAAAGTGCTTGCCAACAGTTAAAAATACCAAGTTTGCGTCTTGATAGCCTTGCCGGACATGATACTATGAATATGGCGCATATAGCACCAGCAGGGTTAATATTTATTCCGTGTAAACAGGGTGTGAGCCACAACGGCAATGAATATGCCGCCCCTGATGACATAGCCGCCGGCCTTGACGTACTAACCGAGGCACTATATCAATTGGCAAAATGTAAGTAAGTCGAGAGTTCGGAAGGGTCATAACAAAAGAATAAATAGAACGAAAGAATAAATAGTTCGAAGCCATTGTGAGGTACATTGTGAAGGTTAATGTCTGTTTTACTCCTAATGATTTTAACTATGACGAGTATATCGGTTATAATGCAGTAGTTATTGATGTGCTAAGAGCGACAACCAGTATTGTAACTGCATGTGTAAACGGTTGTGAGCGAGTGATACCTGTAAAGACCGTTGAAGAAGCCCTGGAAATAAAAGCAAAATACCCTGATGCACTGCTTGCCGGTGAGCGTAAAGGACTGTTAATCCCGGGCTTTGATTTAGGAAATTCACCCTATGAGTACACTGAGGAACAAGTAGTAGGCAAAACGATTATTATGACTACCACCAACGGCACTTTGGCACTAAGCAAGGCAGCTGTGGCGCACAGGGTATATATTCTGGCGTTTGCTAATGCTGCTTCTGTAACTAAACTGTTGCTGAATACCCAAGAAGATATTGTAATTTTATGCGCAGGCTCGGAGGGGCAATTTTCTCTGGAAGATGCCTTATGTGCCGGTCTTCTAGCCGACCGTTTGAGCTCCAAAGCTATTTTGAGTGATACGGCTGCAGCTGCTCAGGCTATGTACCGTGACTTTGCCGCTGATTTGTTAAAAAAAGTGGCAAAGTCATCGCACGCCCAATATTTAATTAGTATTGGTTTTGCTAACGATGTTGCTTTATGTTTAGAACAGGATACTTTGGCAGTAACTCCTGTTTTTACAAATGGTGTTGTAACTGCCTGAATTAACAAATACCGATTAACCCGGTTGTTAACAACAGCCGGGTTTGTTTAGTTAATTTTACCGCTTGTTATTTATGTAAACTATATGGTAGAATGTCTTTCGAACCTAAACCATCAAGTGAAAGGAGTATATACCGTTGAAGAATAGGATAACTGCTATCCTGCTGATGGTTTTCGCACTACCGCTGTTTTTGCCGCCGGCCATGCCTAAGGCACAAGCAGCATTTTTGGAGGACAAGCTGTCTGAAGCCGTTGTCAGCAACTCAACTGCCGCTCAAATACAAGAGTTACTAAAAATAAAAAATGATTTAGAACAAGGCAATAAAGAGGCTCTGTGGGGAACAGTCGCTAAAACTGCTGTTGACCGTGCAGGTAAAGGCAATATGGTTAATGATATTGCGGCAGTGGCAGCACAACTGTCTGGTCAAGACCAAACAGATGCTAAAGCCAGTATTATGAATGCAGTAGAGAGTGCAGCCCGTAACACAGTAAAGGAAAAATTCCAGGAACAGGTAACTGACCGTTTAGCTGGGTACCAAAAAGAAATTGCCCTGCTTGCTATGCTATTCAATAATAGCAATATACTAACTCCCAACGCCGTAGAAAATAACAATTCGCTTGCCGGCGCTCCGCGAAATTATAGCAAGATGATTGACATGACAGCCACTGCGTATGGTCCTGGTCCGCTTGACAACGGTAAGTGGAATGACCTGACCTATGTAGGTGGTAAAGTAAAAAAAGGTGTGGCCGCCGTTGACCCTAATGTTATTCCGATGGGATCACAATTATGGGTTGAAGGTTACGGTAATGCTATTGCCGTTGACCAAGGCAGCGCCATTAAAGGTAACAGGATTGACCTGGCTTTTAACACCAGACAAGAGGCGCTTGACTACGGCATTAAAAAAGTAAAAGTATATGTCCTCAATTAACCGGCTACGGCCGGTTTTCTTTATTTCATATCATTGTGTCCAGTTGCATATATTTTCGAGAAGAATACTGGCTGGTAGGAGGGATAGAGTGAGTCCTATATGGTCGTTCAGATTCAGGTGTTTTCGAATATTTTACGGGGTAGCAATTTTGGCCATTTTAAGTATTGTTTTTGGCATTATTGGCTTTGAGTATATGGATGAGATGGAATTGGCTTCGATCAGCGAAAACCAACCCAACCAAGCACCCACGGGAAAAGTAAGTTTGGTAGTAAAACTTGAATCACGGGTACTTGAAGTCTACAATGATGATCAGTTGTATAAAAAATATCGCATTGCTGTAGGCAAGAGTAAAACACCTACACCAATCGGCGAATGGAATGTAGTGTGGAAGGACTATAACTGGGGAACAGGCTTTGGCACACGCTGGATGGGACTTAACGTGCCCTGGGGTACTTACGGAATTCATGGCACCAACAAACCCTGGTCAATTGGCCAGTTTGCCAGTCATGGCTGCATCAGGATGCGCAATAAAGATGTTGAAGAACTGTTTGAATGGGTGCCTATTGGTACGGCGGTACGAATTGAAGGCCGAAAAATTAAGGTTGATAGAAATCTCAAGTATAAAACCTCGGGATCTGATGTAGTTGCCTTACAACTCAAACTTAAAGAATTGGGATACTTCCAGGGCCGGGCTGACGGACTGTTTGGGACTATGACCGAAGATGCTGTCCGGGCGTATCAGACGGATAAAGGATTACCTGTAACCGGTATAGCTACTAAGGAGTTTTGTGCTTCACTTGGACTATAGTACTAATAAATATTAAGAAATTTTAACGAATTTTTAACAAAATTGCAATAATGCGTGATAAAACACGAATATAGTAATATGCTACGTTTGACTAATCTGGCAATCCAGCATTATTATATCTATAATGCCGAATCCTTATAGGTACGGGGGAACCAGTAGAGATTATAGGGGTGAATCCGCCAAGTGGCGAAAGGGTTATTCTCTTTTCCTTCTCTTTGACCCTAACCCGACAGCTAACCTCGGAGGCGCATTATAAGAGAGGTGATACAAGTGAAGAGAGCTTTTTGGGCAGTAATTTTAGCGTTTGCCGTGCTGCTTGGTCTTAGTACCCCGACAGTGGGGTTAGCTGCGCCGCCGGGGAAAATTATGGACGGGGAGTTCATAAGCGTGGGTATGCGTGGCGATGATGTTCGAATGGTGCAAAAGTTTCTCGCTGAAGCCGGTTTTTATGCCGGAGATATTGATGGTGTCTTTGGTCCGGTTACCGCTAGAGCCGTAAAAGAGTTTCAAATTAGTAACAATCTTAACGCAAACGGTGTTGTTGATAAAGAAACCTTTATGTACCTTGCACGTTTGGCTGGTGAACCCAGTAGATACAGCCGTTCGTTGGTTATGCAGGCATCTGCCTATACGGCATATGATCCCGGAAACGGCAATTATACATACCGGGGAAACCGTTTGCGTAAAGGCTTAGTTGCTGTCGACCCATCGGTTATCCCGTTAGGAACACGTCTGTATATCAAAGGGTATGGCTACGCAATAGCTGATGATATCGGCGGATCGATTGAGGGCAACCGTATTGATTTAGCCTTCGACAGCCGTAGTGATGCTTTGGATTTCGGTGTTCAAAAAGTAACTGTATATGTAATAGATTGATAAAATTAGCAGGCTTCGGCCTGCTCTTTTTTCTTCAATTGTATTCGCAAATTTTCATCAGAATATAAACATGCTCCCGGAATTATACTACATTTGTGGTTAAGCTTTATAACGGGAGTGTGGTTGCATGAATTTTTTATCAAATGAAATGTTGCCGTTGGCGCTGGCACTTATTTCAGGAGTCTTGATGGCAGTACAAGGATCACTTAATTCGGCGTTAAGTAAAGTAATTGGTCTTTTGGAGGCAACCTTTGTCGTTCAAATTACCGGCACTGTTTTGGTATTGATATTGCTTGTTTTTAAAATGGGTAAAGGCAATATATATGCATGGCCTGACGCGCCATGGTATTCCTGGTTTGGCGGTATCATCGGCGTGGCCATTATCTATCTGGTGGCTGCGAGTATTCCTAATGTTGGCGTAGCCAATGCCACCACAGCAATAATTGTTGGACAAGTATTAACAGCGATTATTATTGACCACTTTGGCGGCTTTGGCCTTGAACGCATGGCATGCAGTCCCAAACAAATATTTGGAATGGTATTACTTGCAGTTGGCGCTAAACTATTGTTAAAATAGTGCACTTTTTTAATATTTTTGCGATTAGGGTGTTAACAAAGAAAAAATTATGCGGTATACTTATCTTTAGAATTTTTTGGTATAATTGGTATAATGCGAACATAAGGAGGCAAAGCATGGATTTTAACTTTACTCCCGACCAATTGGCGCTGCAAAAGATGGTGAAAGATTTTGTCGCCAAAGAAATTACTCCTCATGCTTTAGAAATGGATAAAGAAGGCGTGGTCCCGCCAGACTTGTGGAAAAAGCTTGATGAAGCAGGTTTACTTAATCTGACTGTACCTGAAGAATATGATGGCCCTGGTCTTGACGCGCTTTCGATCGCTCTTATTTATGAAGAACTGGGAAAAGGATGCGCCGGCATAGCCACAACAACAGCTGCCAATGCTTTAGCTTCTTATCCGGTGGTACTATTAGGCAATGATGAGCAAAAACGTAAGTTTTTTAATGTCTTAAATGACGGTAAACTAGCTGCATTTGCACTGACTGAACCTGGCGCCGGTTCTGACGCCGGAGCCGTTGCCACTACTGCTGTCAAAGATGGTAATGACTATATCCTTAATGGTACTAAATGCTTTATTACTAATGGTGGTATTGCCGATATTTATGTAATTTTTGCCAACACCCGTAAAACAGCCGGTATTCGCGGCCTGACGGCTTTTATTGTTGAACGTGGTGTGCCTGGCTTCTCAATTGGTAAAGAAGAAGAAAAAATGGGGATTCGGGCATCTAATACTTGTGAATTGATTTTGGAAAATGTCCGCATTCCTGCAACTAACAGAATTGGTCGTGAAGGCGAAGGCTTTAAAATTGCTATGAAAACGCTTGATGCTGCCCGGCCGTTTGTTGGCGCTGTATCTGTAGGCTTAGCTCAAGCGGCGTTTGAACTTGCTGTTAAATATTCCAAAGAACGTGTGCAGTTCGATAAGCCAATTGCTTCGTTTCAACTGGTACAGGCCATGTTAGCTGATATGGCTATGCAAATTGAAGCTGCCCGGCTTTTGGTGTACAAGGCTTGCTGGATGAAAGACCAAGGACTGGATCATGCCAAGGAATCAGCAATTGCCAAATGTTTTGCCGCTGACACTGCCATGAAGGTTACCACTGACGCTGTTCAAGTATTGGGCGGGTATGGTTATTCCAAAGAATATCCGGCCGAAAAATATATGCGTGACGCTAAAATTATGCAGATTTATGAAGGTACCAACCAAATTCAGCGCTTAGTAATTGCCAATAATATTCTGTACTAATTTTGTCATTTTCACATTTTGTCATTTTCACACTTGACTTTTTTGGTTAACCGTAATATAATTACATGTGTGTTAAGGGGACTATAGCTCAGTTGGTTAGAGTACTACGTTGACATCGTAGGGGTCACTGGTTCGAGTCCAGTTAGTCCCACCATTATACATTGTTATTTTGACCCACAGGGTTTTGTCGTGTGGGTTTTTTTATTTTGATAAGTTATGTAATATGTTCGAGATACGAGCAAGCCTAACTGCAACATATAGAAAAACCTTGTCGTTCACGACAAGGTTTTTGTAATTGGTGGCGGCGCAGGGATTTGAACCCCGGACACTGCGGGTATGAACCGCATGCTCTAGCCAACTGAGCTACGCCGCCGTGAAAATGGAGCTAGTGACCGGGATTGAACCGGTGACCTTATCCTTACCAAGGATACGCTCTACCGACTGAGCTACACCAGCAGTGGTTGCGGGAGCAGGACTTGAACCTGCGGCCTTCGGGTTATGAGCCCGACGAGCTACCAACTGCTCCATCCCGCGGTGTTATCATTTTGTCACAAAACAAATTATATAACCCAGCAGATAGTAAGTCAACATATTTTTATCTAATAACCAATGGTAATTATTGAATTTGTTAGTAGCGTTGACTACTGTCAATTAATGGTGTATATTAAATTGTTGTATTGTTTGCGGTATTTGAACATACTACTCGCCGATGAATTTGCTATAAAAGTAATCGGGGTTTATCGCACAGGGAACAACCGCATGAAATCTTAACCAATCCTTTCCACCGATATTCTTACTTAACAAATAGGCTTTGACCGGGAAATCGTCGGTCATCAACATTAATAATTGGTGATCACTCATGGCGCCATCAAGATCGTCGCGAGAAAACCGGTCAGTATAAAAATATTGATCAATTGACATTAATTTTCCGTCATTGTCATAGGTTGCGCCAAAATATACCGCATCACAGTCCACCGTAAACTCATATGTGCCGTCTTCAGAGAGCGGGCGGCTGTCAATATATATTTTTTTGACCGGCAGCTGGCTCATGTGTATACTCATAAGTATCCCTCCAATGATAGTCTCGGTAAAATTATTCCCGGTAACAAGACAGTTATCCGCAAAAATAATAGATTTAACTTTAGGAGGCAATAATGCTTAATCTTGCTCCCGAAATTGCTAAACGACGTACCTTTGCGATTATCTCCCACCCTGACGCCGGCAAGACCACTTTAACTGAAAAACTGCTACTTTATGGCGGAGCTATCCGTCTAGCTGGTTCGGTAAAAGCCAGAAAAGCGCAAAAACATGCTGTATCTGACTGGATGGAGATTGAAAAACAGCGTGGTATTTCAGTAACTTCTAGTGTGCTTCAGTTTGACTATGATGGCTACCGTGTAAATATTTTGGATACGCCAGGCCACCAGGATTTCAGTGAAGACACCTACCGTACGCTGATGGCGGCTGATAGTGCGGTAATGCTTATTGACGTTGCTAAAGGCGTTGAAGACCAAACTAAAAAGCTGTTTCAAGTTTGTAAGCAGCGTGGAATTCCGGTATTTACCTTCATTAACAAACTTGACCGCTTTGGCCGGAACCCGTTTGAACTTATGGAAGAAATAGAAAAGGTTTTGGGGATTCGCGCATATCCCATGAACTGGCCAATTGGCATAGATGGAAATTACAGTGGAATTTACATACGCAAATACGCTCAAATAGAGTTATTTGAACGTGGCGGTGTGCACGGGCAATGGATTTTACCATCAACACAGGGCAGTGTAGATGACCCGGCCTTTAAAGAAATTCTCGGTGATGATGTTCATCAGGCACTATGCGACGATATCGCACTCTTGGATATGGCGGGAGACGAATTCGACTTTGATAAGGTGGCCGGCGGGGAACTTACGCCCATGTTCTTTGGTAGTGCTATGACTAATTTTGGTGTAAAATTATTTCTTGAGAATTTTTTGGAACTGGCGCCTCCGCCTATGCCTAGGGTATCGTCAGAAGGTCTAATTAATCCTGATGAGGATAATTTTTCCGCATTTGTGTTCAAAATTCAGGCTAATATGAATCCGGCCCATCGTGACCGTTTGGCTTTTATACGTATATGTTCAGGAAAATTTGAACGGGGTATGACAGTATACCATGCACAGTCCGGCAAATTGGTTAAATTGGCTCAACCACAACAGTTTTTGGCCCAGGAACGGACGATCATTGAGGAAGCTTATCCTGGCGACATTGTAGGTTTATTCGATCCAGGAATTTTCGGCATCGGCGATACTCTCTGCCAAGAAGGGTCTAGTTTTAAATTTCAAGACTTTCCCGTGTTTCCGCCTGAACAATTTGCGCGTGTGCAAGCCAAAGACACCATGAAGCGCAAGCAATTTGTTAAGGGAATGACCCAGCTTACGCAGGAGGGGGCCGTTCAAATATTCCGTCAGCCTGATTACCCGGTAGAATCTTTTATTATTGGAGTTGTTGGCACGCTGCAATTTGAGGTACTGGAGTACCGCCTAAAACATGAATATGGTGTAGATATTTTAATGAACCGGTTGCCATATTCTGTAGCCAGGTGGCTTAAAGGTGACAATATTGATGTAAAATCTATAAAAAACATGGACAACGGACTTTTTGTACAAGATATAAAGGATAGACCAGTAGCTTTAATTAGCAATGAATGGCAGCTTAGATGGGTGATGGAGCGTAACCCGGATATTGAATTTTTGGTCGTGCCTCATGATGCACGGTTAGTGTAAGGAGTAAACCGGCTATGTATAGTTTTCCGTTAGAACCAAATGAGACTATCATCAAAAAAGGGTTGGCCAGCTATAGCTGTGACGGCGATGTTTTAAACGGAGCGCTGTATTTAACTGATTATCGTCTGGTTTTTGTCGGCTATGCGCTAAGTATCACCAACAAGTATATGGATGAGGTGCCGCTTACTCATATTAGAGAATTGAAACCGGAAAAGACGTTTTTCTTTATTCCTAACGTGCTTAGGATTACCACTATTAAGGATAAGTCAATAAAAATTGTTGTAAAAGAGCGTGACGAGTGGATTGCGTCCATTAACAAACAAATAGACAGCAGTAACTAGATAAAAACACTACCCTCTCATTGTATGCAATCAAGCCCTGGAACATATACTATATGAGAAGGGAGTGAGGGTGGTGAAGTTACTTTCAATCGGCCTGAGCGGAACAACCGAGCAAATCAGGGAAAAGTTGGAACGCGACTGTAAAACGCTAACCCAAGAAGGCTTCCGCGTAGTTATAGATGAGTTGAATAAAGGCGGATACACATTTCTCGGTTTAAATATTAGCGATGGCGAACTATCTTTTCGCAAATACGAACAGCTAAAGAACTTGCTTAGAAATAGTGTGTCCCAAATACTTGCCGATTGGATTATCAGCAATGAAGAACACAAACTAATAAATAAAATTGTTGCTAGTAACTATTTTTACTTTAGCCACGATGAACGCGCTACTGTTGAGTCAAATGCACTGCAGGCGCTTACTGCCAGCCCTGCTACCCGCTATAATTTGATTCTGTCACGAATTCTTGACTATCTTAATAATCACCACGAGTTAGTGCTTGACGGCTTCGTGAACTTTCGTCTAAAAGATTATCGATTGCAGTTGTCGCAGGTAATCGACAAGGTTGTCGATGATTTTATGATGGAACTTGAATATAAGGAATTTATCCGGGTGTTGCGCTATTTCGTTGATGTTCAGGAACCGAGGATGGAAGAGGCTCATGTTGTTATTAATGGTGGTGGCATGTTTCAAATTTACGACTCGCAGGGGAAAATAATAAATAATCAGTATTTGGAAAATGCTGCATTGCAAGGCTACAATGCCCAGGACTTGAGTAATCTTAATTACGAGGATATATTAATAAGTGCACTGATAACCATTGCCCCGCATAACATCATGCTGCACAGCACCAATCGGGTTAGAGATCAGGAAGCCTTGGATACTATCAGAAGTGTTTTTGATGGCCGGGTAGTATTATGTGATGGATGTGAAATGTGTAAGGCTGATTATACCGGCAAATCTAATCACACCGAACTATAATCTTGACAATAATTACAAAATTTTATATAATATTTTGTAATTAAACTGCAAATTTCAACAGTAATGCTGAGGACAAGATAATTTTTGAGAGGCGTCCCAGAGAAAAGGTGCCACCGGCTGCAAGCATCTTTACGCAAACCAAAACATTGTTACCGCCTCGAAACTGCCATGCTGAACCCAAAAGTAAGCTTGGCCGGGGACTTTCCCGTTATCAAAGTGTGAGATGGCTATTATAGTCAAGCAGGGTGGAATCACGGGTATAGACTCTCGTCCCTATGGGGATGAGAGTTTTTCATTTTATAAGGAGGCTGCCGAAAATGAGCAAAATTAAAATGACATTAAAAGACGGAGCAGTACGTGAAGTTGAACAAGGAATAACATTGGCTGAAGCTGCCGAGTCTATTAGTCGCAATTTGGCTAAAGCCGCACTGGTTGCTAAGGTTGACGGCCAAGTGACAGATTTATCTGCCAAACTTGAAAAAGATGCCGCAGTTGAGTTTCTGACCTTTGAAGATAATGATGGCAAAGATGCCTTGCGCCATACATCTTCCCATATTTTAGCTCAAGCTGTCAAACGGCTGTACGGTGATGTCAAACTAGGTATCGGACCGTCGATTGCCAATGGTTTTTACTATGATTTTGATACCACTCATACTTTTACTCCCGATGATTTGGAGAAAATTCAGACTGAGATGGAAAAAATTGTTAAGGAGAATCTGCCGCTTGAGCGGATTACTGTTAGCCGTGAAGAAGCGATTAGGATGTTTGGTGAGCAGGGAGAAGTTTATAAGCAAGAACTCATCCGGGACTTGCCCGAGGATGTAGAGATATCGCTGTACAAACAGGGTGAGTTTATTGATTTATGCGCAGGTCCTCATGTTCCTTCCACCGGGCGCGTTAAAGCCATTAAACTGCAAAGTATTGCCGGCGCTTATTGGCGCGGAGACGAAAAACGGAAGATGCTGCAACGTATTTATGGAACTTCGTTTGAAAAGAAGGCCGATTTGGACGCTTATATAACTATGATGGAAGAAGCTGCCAAACGCGACCACCGCAAGCTCGGACGTGAACTCGACCTATTCAGCATTCAGGAGGAAGGTCCTGGATTCCCGTTCTTTCATCCCAAAGGAATGGTTATCAGAAATGAGCTTGAAGCTTTCTGGCGCAAGCTGCATGTTAAATACGGTTATCAAGAAATCAAGACCCCGATTATTTTGCATCAGAAGTTATGGCAGCAGTCCGGGCACTGGGACCATTACCGCCAAAATATGTATTTTACGAATATTGATGATGAAGGTTATGCGGTTAAGCCGATGAACTGTCCCGGCGGTATTTTGGTATATCGTACACAGCATCACAGTTACCGTGACCTGCCGCTGCGTACTTGCGAGTTAGGACTTGTTCACCGTCATGAGATTTCCGGAGCGCTTCACGGACTTATGCGGGTACGTAGCTTTACCCAGGATGACGCTCATATATTCATGTTGCCGTCGCAAATCAAGTCTGAAATTAAGAAGGTTATTGAACTCTTTAATACCGTATATAGTGTATTTGGCTTGTCATATCACGCAGAACTTAGCACTAAACCTGAAAAAGCCATGGGTTCTGATGAAGTGTGGGAAACAGCCACTGCGGCTCTCAAAGAAGCGTTAGAAGAACTTAAGATGCCTTTCAAAATTAACCCGGGAGATGGTGCATTCTACGGACCCAAAATTGACTTCCATCTTAAGGACTCAATTGGACGTACGTGGCAATGCGGTACTATTCAACTAGATATGCTGATGCCGGAAAAATTTGACCTTACCTATGTTGGTGAGGACGGTCTCAAACATCGGCCAGTAATGATTCACCGGGTAGCTTACGGAAGCTTGGAACGGTTTATTGGTATTCTAATTGAACATTTTGCCGGAGCCTTCCCTGTGTGGTTGGCGCCCGTACAGGTCAAAATCTTGCCGATTAGCGAACGCCATGCCGACTATGCCTGGGAAGTTGCTCAGAATATGCGTGAAAAAGACGTTCGCGTGGAAGTTGACGACCGTAACGAAAAAATCGGCTACAAAATTCGTGAAGGCCAGATGGAAAAAGTGCCTTATATGCTGGTAGTTGGCGACAAGGAGTCTGAGACCCGCACTGTTGCCGTCCGTAAACGTGGCCAAGGCGATATTGGTGCTATGCCTGTCGACACTTTCGTTGCTACTGTTATCGCTGAGATCGCCGACAAAAAATAATATTTATTTAAAAAAATAACTTGACTTTACTAGTATAAGGTGTTATTATTATCAAGTAGTTAATTATTATCTTCAAGTAGAAGCCATCCGCTTCTCACCTTACAACGCTAATGGGCAGTTCGTAGGGTTAAATACAGCATATATTATTAGTTTATGCTATTAATGCGGGTGGTTTATGCCATCCGTTTTTTATTTGTTAACAAAGTATATTAGGAGGTGAGTGGCAATTAGCAAAGAAACTTTAAAAATTAACGAAGAGATTCGGGCAAAGGAAGTTCGGGTAGTCAGCAGCACCAACGAGCAACTGGGTATTATGTCACTAAGAGATGCATTACGCTTAGCCGGTGAACAAAACCTTGATTTGGTGGAAGTAGCGCCAACTGCCAAGCCGCCGGTATGCCGGATTATGGATTTTGGTAAATTCCGGTACGAGCAGCAAAAACGGGACAAAGAAGTCAAAAAGAAGCAAAAAGTTATTACACTCAAAGAAGTTAAGATCCGGCCTAATATTGAAGACCATGATTTTAACGTTAAACTTAAAAATGCTCAGCGTTTTTTAGAAGACGGCGACAAAGTTAAAGTAACTATTATGTTCAGGGGACGGGAGCTTTCCCACCCGGAACTTGGTAAGCAAGTGCTGGTAAGAATGGCTAGCCTGCTTAAAGATATGGCTACTGTTGAACGTGATCCCAAGCTCGAAGGTAAAAATATGATTATGATTCTGGCGCCAAAACCTAACGCTACGCAATCTAGTACATAAATAGAAAGGGGATATCCACATGCCAAAAATTAAAACCCGCAGAAGTGCCGCTAAACGTTTCAGAGTAACCGGCAGCGGTGAGTTTAAACGTGCCAAAGCATTTAAAAGCCACATTCTTGAGAAAAAATCTCCATCCCGTAAGCGTAACCTGCGTAAAGCAGCTTTGGTTAGCAAATCTGATCATGAACGCGTATTGAAAATGCTTCCTTACGCCTAATAGTAAATAAATATAAGTAAACCAGGAGGTATGCTATATGCCAAGAGTTAAAAAAGGCGTTACTGCACATAGACGTCATAAAAAAATTCTTAAATTAGCCAAAGGTTATCGCGGTTCTAAGAGCAAGCTGTTCAAAAAAGCCAACGAAACAGTTATGAAAGCATTGTACTATGCCCGTCGTGACCGTCGAGCTAAAAAAGGCGATTTCCGTAAATTATGGATTACCCGAATTAATGCCGCAGCCCGCATTAACGGTATTTCTTACAGTCAACTTATTAACGGACTGAAAAAAGCTGGCGTAGAAATCAACCGCAAAATGTTAGCAGATATGGCCGTTAATGATATGCCGGCATTTGGCAAATTGGTAAGTACCGCCAAAGAACAACTGTCATAGTTTCATATAAAAAAACTCCCGGAATTGCTCCGGGGTTTTTTTATATTGGCAAGCTAAGAATTTTTATAAAACTTGATGCATAATATTTATAAATATTGGTATTACTATATGAAATCCAATAAAGATTTTTTCTAGGCGTGTTGTTAGTAACGCTCCACCGCTGGCGCTTGACTTACGCTTATACTAACAACACGCCTGTAAATCTTTATTGGATACTATCTAGTAATCAAATCCAGAAATAATTGTATTGAAAAAATTGATTTTTTAAAATTTTATTATAATGAGCAGGTTTTTTTAGGGTAATGGCGAATAAAACGTATTATAAATTTACTGAATTATTAGTTTAATATAATCAAAAGGAGGAGTTAACTTTGGCCCTAGTAACAATGAAAGAATTACTCCAGGATGCAAAAAAAAGAAAGTATGCAGTAGGCGGCTTTAACGTATTTAATTTCGAGACTTTAGGCGCTGTTGTTGAGGTGGCGGAAGAACTAAAAACTCCCCTGGTACTTGGTATTCCTGAACGTTTATTCAAGTTTGTCGATGTTGATACCTTAAGTGCGGCAATGATTAGGTCTGCGCAAAAAGCTTCTGTTCCTGTTGCCCTCCATCTTGATCACGGTTATACCTACGAAGGGGTGATGAAAGCAATTCGCTGGGGATTTACTTCAGTTATGTTTGATGGCTCGGCACTACCTTTTGAGGACAACTTAAAACGGACCAAGGAAATTACCCGCATAGCCCATTCTCTCGGTGTTTCAGTCGAGGGTGAATTGGGCTATGTTGGTTGTTACGAGAGTATAAAGGATATTAATGAGGAAAACTTGGTAAAACCCGAGATTGCAACTAATTTTGTGGAAAAAACTAAAGTAGACGCATTGGCGGTTGCTGTAGGGACTAATCACGGGACATATCGCGGTGGGCCTAAGCTTAACTTTTCACGTCTCGCTGAACTTAACAACACGGTGAATGTACCTCTGGTTATGCATGGTGGTTCGAAACTTACTAAAGAAGATTATCAGAGTTCGATCCGGTCAGGGATAACCAAGATTAATATTGCTACTGATATGTCGATGGCTGCTGGCGAAACATTAAAAGCTGAAATTGCAAAGAATCAGGCAGCTAATTATGTCCATCTAATGTCAGTAGTCAAAAAAGGGGTTAAAGATTCGGTTCGCAGATACATGCTGTCTTTTGATTGTATATCAAAAGCTATCTAAATCCCAATGATTAGTGATACAAAAAAATACCTTCAGGTAATAAATTGCAGTTTGGGATATTGGGTTCTCTTATAAAAGATCCGATTGGATACCCATCAAACAACCATTCGAATCCCATGCTAATCCCCCCACTATTTATTTACCTAGTATTTGTAGATGGGGTCGCTGGGAATGCGGGAGTTAAAAACCAGGGCTGGCGTGCACCGGTCATGGTGTCCACTTGCTCTGGTTTTATTGTTCGCAGCTACGGCTGGCTGCACCCGCTGCAACTTAGGAGATATCAGCCTCAATGCAGCAATTGACATCATCGGCAACGGATATTGAGAAGGTTGCGGAGATTATATTATATAGTTATTATCCCTCGGGAAACCGAGGGCTTTTTTACTTTTCGCTGCCGGATTAATGCGAGTTTCATCGCTGCGCAAGCCTCTTCAATTGTCTCTTCACTGCGCGCGTAACACAAGCGAACATAACCTTCGCCGCCTTCTCCAAAACACGAGCCGGGTACAACAGCTACGCCTGCCTTTTCCAGCACAAATTTGGCAAACTCTTTACTAGTAAGCCCAGTGCCGGTAATATTGGGGAAAACGTAGATGGCCCCTTTTGGCGTAGCGCAAGTGATACCGGGAATATCGTTCAGCCTCGCTACCATAAGATCACGTAATTTTTTATACTGGCTTATGCGTTGCTGCACTAGCTCTTGCGGAGTATTCAGAGCGCTAATACCGGCATATTGAATAAATGGCGGTACACAAGTGTAGACGGTCTCAAACATTTGGCCCATTTTAGCAATCAGTTCAGTAGGACCGATGGCGTATCCTAACCGCCAACCGGACATAGAGTGCCCCTTTGAAAAACCGTTCAGAATAATCGTTCTTTCCCGGCATTTATCTACCACCGCGGGAGAGTAGTGGCGGCAATCATAAATATTCTCAGAATAAATTTCATCGCTTAAAAGATAAACATCCTTCTCTTTGGCGATTTCGGCCACTCGCAGCATTTCATCTTCAGTCATTACACTGCCAGTGGGATTTTGTGGCGACGTGATAATAATCAGTCTGGTTTTAGCGGTAATACGGGGCAATAAGTCATCGGGATTAAGTCGAAAGTCATTTTTTTCCCACACCGGAACCTTAACCATTTTTATTCCCAGATAACTGGCGACAGCTATATATGCTGCAAAACCGGGATCTGAAAAAATGACTTCATCACCAGGGTCAACAACACAGCGCATAACAAAATCAATAACACTATTTGCTGGCATAATCGCTACCTGAGATATATCGGGTCGAAAACCCAGCTTCCGCTCGGTGTAGTCGCAAATAGCCTCTCTTAACGCTGGGATACCAAGGGAATCGACATATTTTGTATGACCGTTATCCAAGGCTTCCTTGGTGGCAGCAATAACGTGAGGATAAGCATCAAAATACGAGTCACCAATTTCAAACCGATAAACCTTTTTACCGGCAGCTTCCATAGCACAAACAGTAGATAAGATCTCCAACATTGGTTGACCTAGCAATCCTTGGGTAAGTTTTGAAAAGCTTTTCATGAAATAAGACACTCCTTCTACTAAAATAAAACTGCGACAAGATGCATTACTCCCAGAAAGAGCAAGGTCAAGCAGAAGCACATGCTTTCATGTCATATATTTATCTTTCTTGCAGTTTTCGAAATTACGTCTTTCTTTTTTGTTTTCTTCATCCCATAAATATAATCCTGCAATTTCTATAGTGTTAAATATATCACATTGCCAAAAATATTAAATCAAAGCAACTTCCAACAGTTTGATCAGTCGGCAATAACTCCGTCAGCATACCACCACCATTACAGTAATGATGGTTCGCAGCGAATAGTCCAGTTAGAAGCTGATCATGACCGCGACAATGATCGGCCGCGTCATGACGAACGACTGCGACAAGAAAATGAACGGCATGAAGAGAAATGGAGGTGCCCACATGAAAGCGAACGGGAATAGCGTGAACGGCAAAAGCGTGAAAAAGAACGCCTTGAAAATGCGTTGCGTGAAATTGCAGCTCTTTTGATTGGCAATTGGTTCGTCGAATGATTGAAATAAAGAAAGCCTTTAATTACAAGGTGATGATAGGCGTTGATGAGTTATGGTTACGGCGGTTTTTTCCCATTCGGGATGATATTCATGATTTTATATGGTGTTGTAGTTATCTATGCACTGATGCAGTTGACCGGTATAAATAAAGCACTGCAACGGATTGCGAGCACCTTAGAAAGAAAGCAAGAGTAGTTTGCCTGGTTTTAGTCGCCTGCTTTCGAGCATTCGGGATAAAAAGCAAAGGAAATGTAGTTAAAACCCCAGCTGTGCTTAGCCGGGGTTTAACTATTTATTCGCTATCAGACCTCGCCATCGTTTTGTTTGATTATTTTGATTGCTTCTTCGACCCGGGACTGAGGCACAAAGACGACTACTGAAAAAGCGTGTCCGCCAGCCATACCGTTGCCCCTCGAGCTTAAACCGCTGACTGAAGGGTCGGCTGCCATAAGGACTCGCTCTGCGGCATTTTCTTCGTTTGGAGTGTTCATAGAAAAAACAGTCAGTCCGGTTTGAGTTTCGGCCAGATTAGCAGTAGCATTGTTACGCTCCGTATCAAAAGTTACTCCGTACCGACTGGTTCGCTTAATGTGACTGTCAGTTAGCCCGTTTGCAGCTAGCATGTCCACAGCAGTTTGGGCCTTAGTGCTTGAAGGAAAATACGATATGATTGTCTGCTCCTTTTCTTGCATAAACTCCCCCCTGTAATATCATTATAATGTTGCAACTAACCGGATTTTATTGGGAGTTGATAAGGTGAAAAAAGTATATATTGCTTATAAGTACAAAACTATGATTCTTTCATAAGCGGCGGTTCCGGATTGTTTTCCCCGTATTCGGCCAATTCGTTTCGCAGCTTATCCTGAATTTCTCCTGAGGTTACAGGACGTTGATATTTGACCTCGGGTGTATTTGTTACATTTTCGTTAAATATATGCTGCATGGTAGCTCCATAATCTGGACAATTCAATTCATCACCCCCTGTAAAAATAGTTTGTCCAAAATCTTGTTTAGTTTTCGCAAATTGGGTATAATTTTGAAATATACTTGAATTCGGGAGTGGAATAAATTGGGAAGAAAAATTGCCAATTTGCTGGATATTGCCCAATGGAGGCTCACGCCATATCAGATACTGGCGTTAGGCTTTGCCGGGTTGATATTGGGAGGAGCATTTTTGTTAATGACGCCTTGGGCATCAGCAACAGGCCAAGGCTTAAGTTTTGTTGATGCTTTATTTACTGCTACTTCGGCCGTATGCGTAACTGGCTTGGTGGTAGTAGATACGGGCACATACTTCTCGCTATTTGGGCAGCTTGTCATAATTGTTCTTATTCAGGCTGGCGGACTGGGTATAATGGCTATGGCTACCTTGATGGCAATACTTATCGGTAAAAGAATTAACTTAAGAGAAAGGCTCATTATGCAGGAAGCGTTAAATCAGCTTACTGTGTCAGGTATTGTACGTTTAACACAGTATATTATTAAGGTAACTCTTTTTATCGAGTTTATTGGCGGAACAATTCTGGCTGTCCGCTGGTACCAGGATTTGGGATTTAAGGGAATTTATTTTGGCTATTGGCATGCCATTTCGGCCTTTTGTAATGCGGGCTTTGACTTATTCGGCAGTGTAACCGGCGAGTTTTCGAGCATTACTGGTTATGTAGAGGATATTGTCGTAAACTTGGTTATTTCAGCGCTTATTATTTTAGGCGGTATTGGTTTTACGGTAATTGCCGATATAGGGACCAACAAAAGGTTTAGCAAACTTTCACTGCATACCAAGGTCGTGTTGGTGACCACGCTGGTGCTTATTATTTTTGCCACAATAGTAATTTTTTTACTTGAATATGATAATCCTGATACTTTGGCTAATTTATCCTGGCAAGGAAAAATACTTGGGAGTTATTTCCAATCGATAACACCACGCACTGCTGGATACAATACACTTGATATTAGTAAGTTTTCCGATGCTACACTGTTTTTTATAATGTTGTTGATGTTTATTGGCGCATCGCCGACTTCTACCGGGGGCGGCATTAAAACTTCAACGGCCGGCGTGTTAGCAGCTGCTATTTGGGCGCTTATCAGCGGCAAAAATGATGCTGAGATGTTTAAGCGAAGAATTCCGCAGTCAATTATTTATAAGGCGTTTTCGGTAATGCTCATTTCGGGGATACTAGTCATTTTTGTAACTATGATGTTGAGTATTACTGAGAAGCAACCATTTATTAAGATCTTTTTTGAGGTAACCTCGGCATTTGGAACGGTTGGATTATCAACTGGTATTACTCCGACGCTTACCACTACTGGTAAATTGTGGATTATTTTAACCATGTTTGCCGGGCGTGTCGGCCCGATGACGCTGGCGTTGGCATTGGCGTTAAAAACTCGTAAAGGAACTATACAATACCCCGAAGGTAAACTTATTATAGGCTAAGAGGAGAGAATTATGAAAAATAACAAACAATTTGCAGTCATTGGATTAGGTCGTTTTGGTACCAGCGTGGCAACCGCTTTATATAAACTAGGTTACGAAGTGCTTGCTATCGATTCAGATGAAGAACGGGTACAGAAATTTAGTGATGAGGTTACCCATGTTGTCCAGGCCGATACCACCGATGAAAATTCGTTGAAGGCTCTAGGTATTCGCAATTTTGACGTTGTCGTCGTTGCTATCGGTGAAGATATTCAGGCTAATACCTTGACAACGCTGCTGCTAAAAGATTTGGGTGTAAAATACATTGTCGCTAAAGCTCGTAATGAACTGCATGGCAAAATGCTATCCAAAATTGGCGCTGACCGTATCGTCTACCCTGAACGGGATATGGGGCTTAGAGTTGCGCATAATCTAGTTTCAACCAATGTATTAGAATATATTGAACTATCACCGGATTTGAGTATTGTTGAAGTAACAGCTCCTAAATCGTTGGTAGGTCAAAGCTTGGCTGAAGCCAATTTGCGCGTAAAGTATGAAGTGAATGTGGTTGCGATTAAACGGGGCGAAGAAGTTATTGTACCGCCCCTGCCGGATGAAAAAATTAAGACCGGAGATATTCTAATTTGCGTTGGGCAAACGAAAGGCATCCAAAAGTTGGAGGAAATGGAATGACTGAATTCATTTCCAGCCCGGCAAATAAGTTGATTAAAGAAATTGCCTCACTTAAGCATAAAAAATACCGGGATAATCTGGGAATGTTCGTAGCTGAAGGTGTGCGTTTAGTGGAAGAGTGCGCTGCTGCCCGGTGGCCGGTGGATGTATGTATTTATACCGAGGCGGCTGCAGCCCACAAACGGGCACAGGCCGTGATTGACAGGCTTATAGCCGCAAACTGCCGGATGGTAGTAGTTCCTGAAGATATTTATCACCGGCTCTCCGATACGGAACAACCGCAAGGGCTTATGGCTGTGCTAAAGAAACGAAAGGTTTCTATTGAGCAAATGGTAGCTAAAGAGGGTAAGCCACCGTTAATTGTCGTATTGGACGGCATTCAGGATCCCGGTAATGCAGGGACAATTATCCGGACTGCTGATGCTGTCGGATGTACTGGAGTTGTTGCCCTCAAAGGATCGGCTGATATTTATGCCGGAAAAACCGTGCGGGCGACCATGGGTTCGCTATTCCACCTTCCGGTAGCTGAAGGGTTGACTTCTGAAGAGTTGGTAGCCGTGCTAGCGAAGGCGGGCATCAGTATTTTGGCAACTTGTCTGCAAAATTCGGCTGTATACTATCAGGCTGATTTAAAAAAACCTGTGGCCATTGTCTTGGGTAATGAAGGGCAAGGCGTAAGCCGTGAGCTTATGGAAGCGGCTGAGGTGCGATTAAATATACCGCTTATTGGCCAGGCAGAATCACTCAATGTGGCTGTGGCGGCAGGGATAGTATTGTATGAAGCGGTAAGGCAACGAGTAACCTTGTAATTTGCCGGATGCTGTGATATAATACGCTTAGCAATGACGGAAATTGCCAGTACGGGCAGAGAGGGTGTGGTCTTAGGATGTTGACCGCCGAATTCTTCTGGAGAATGTTTGAAGCTACCGGTTCCATTGCTGCGTATTTGTGGTATAAACGACTCATGATGCAATAATTGAATAGCGTTTGTTTTCGTAGTGCGATGACGAAGAGAGTATGTTAGCCGAGTTTCTACAGGGAGGATGCTGCCAAAGATTGAGAGCGGCACTGAAACAGCTGGCAGAAGTTCACTTCTGAGTATCCGGGCTGAAGGGGTATCCTTGTGTAGGCTGGACGTTTTTTCCGCGTTATAGGAAAATGAGTATAATTAGGGTGGTACCGCGAAGTTAAGACTTTCGCCCCTTGGGGCTGAAAGTCTTTTTTATTTTATACTTAGGAGGCATGTATGGAACAGCAACTTAATTCAATAAGGGAAACAGCTCTTAAAGAACTGGCAGAGGCTGCCAGTAAAGAAGCGCTTAATGAACTAAAAGTTAAGTATTTAGGGAAAAAAGGAGTATTGACCGGGGTGTTGCGCGGACTCGGCGCTTTAAGCCCGGAAGAGCGTCCGCGGGTGGGGCAAATTGTTAACGATATCAGAAACGAACTTGAACAGATTATTGCCGATAAGCTAGCAGGCATGAAACAGACTGAGCTTGCCCGTAAATTGGCATCGGAAACAATTGACGTTACTTTGCCAGGGAGGCGGGAGTTGCGTGGGCATTTGCATCCGCTGACGTTAACGCTTAACCGGATCAAAGATACCTTTATGCGCATGGGGTTTGAAATAGCGGAGGGTCCGGAAGTAGAAAAAGACTATTATAACTTTGAAGCCCTGAATTTGCCCCAGGACCATCCAGCCCGGGACATGCAGGACTCGTTCTATATTACCAAGGAATTTTTGCTTAGAACCCACACTTCTCCGGTGCAAGTGCGTACAATGCAGTCAGTTGTCCCTAACCAGCCGATTCGCATTATAGCCCCGGGAAAAGTCTATCGTCGGGACTATGATGCCACTCATTCACCCATGTTCCAGCAAGTCGAGGGACTGGTTGTTGATAAAGGGATCAGTTTTGCCGACTTAAAAGGCACACTCGAGTTATTTTCAAAAGAAATATTCGGCAATAAGGTTAAGGTAAGGTTCCGCCCAAGTTTTTTCCCGTTTACCGAACCGAGCGCTGAGGTTGATATTTCCTGTGTAATGTGTGAAGGGCAAGGCTGCCGGGTATGTTCAGGAACAGGCTGGTTGGAGATTTTAGGGTCGGGTATGGTTCACCCGCGTGTGCTTGAAATGAGCAATTTTGATCCAACCAAAGTGAGCGGTTTTGCTTTTGGCATGGGTGTAGAGCGGATTGCCATGCTGACTTATGGTATTGATGACCTCAGACTGTTTTTTGATAATGATATACGTTTTTTACGTCAATTTTAAAGCTGGTAAAGGGGGAAGGTTATGAGAGCGTCAATTAAATGGCTTAAAGATTATGTTGACATAGAAACAACACCGGAAAAACTTGCCGATATGCTGACTATGGCGGGTATTCCGGTGGCTTCGGTGGAATACTTGGGACAAAATATATCGGGTGTGGTAACAGGTAAGGTGGTAGAAATCGGACCGCATCCTGATGCCGACAAATTATCGGTATGTAAGATTGATATCGGAACTGAAGTATTAACCATAATTACCGGAGCGACAAATGTCCGCCAAGGTAACATTGTACCGGTAGCTACTGTTGGTGCCAAGCTGCCAAACGGAATGAGTATCCAGCCGACAAAGCTCAGGGGAATGATGTCAAATGGGATGTTGTGCTCAACTGAGGAGCTTGCCATCGATAGTAAGCTTGTGCCACCAGAGGCGAGAAACGGTATTTATATTTTGGCAAGTGATACTCCAATTGGGGTAGATATTCGTACTGCGCTTGGACTGGATGATGTTGTCCTTGAGTTTGAGCTTACCGCCAACAGGGCTGACTGTTTCAGCATTCTTGGTATTGCGCGTGAAATTGCCGTGCTTACCGGCGCTACCTTAAAGAAACCTATGCTCAATTTGAAAGAGGCTGGTACGGAAAAAGCCGCCAGTCTTGCCAATATCCAGATTACTGAACCAAGCCTTTGCTCGCGGTTCGCAGCAAGGATTTTAAAAGACATTAAAGTTGGGCCATCACCTGCCTGGATGCAGCATCGTATCCAAGCCGCCGGGATGCGGCCAATTAATAATATCGTTGATGTTACCAATTTTGTTATGCTGGAATTGGGTCAACCAATGCATGCTTATGATTATAATTTGCTCGCCCGTCACAGTCTGGTTGTCCGTAAAGCAAATCCAGGGGAAAAGCTGACTACGCTGGACGGAGTAAAACGGGAACTTGAACCTGATATGCTGGTCATTGCCGATGCCGTGCAAGCCGTCGGCATTGCCGGCGTCATGGGAGGACTGGCTACTGAAGTAACTGCTAATACGCAAAATGTTTTGCTGGAGGCAGCTGCCTTTAGAGGCGCAAGTATCCGCCGTACTTCCCGCGCACTTGGGCTCCGTTCGGAGGCATCCGGCCGGTTTGAACGCGGTGTGGACACAGCTAATGTTATCAGGGCACTTGACAGAGCGGCTAAGCTGCTTGAAGATATGGGAGCCTGCCAGGTATGCCCCGGTATTGTTGACGTTTATCCAGATGTTCAGCTGCCTAAGCAGGTTAGCTTTACTCCCGGCCAGATAAACAGCTACTTGGGTACAGATATTCCGGTTAGTACCATGACGGAAATCCTTAAACGTCTGGAGTTTGACGTTGATTCATCAGCAGACAAAATTACGGTTACGGTGCCTACCTGGCGCGGCGATGTTACGTTGCCAGCCGATATTAGTGAAGAAATCGCCAGAATATATGGTTATGATAACGTGCCGTCAACTACACCTACCGGCAACATGAGTCAAGGTAAGCAAAGTTATACGCAAACAATTATTGATAAGATCAAATTAATACTTACAGGCTGTGGTTTTTCTGAAGTTATTTCTTTTAGTTTTTCGCATCCTGATGTGCTGGATAAACTAAACATTGCAGCTGACAGCGCCTTGCGCCGTACTATCGAGGTGTTAAACCCCATTACTGATGATTTCCCGGTCTTGCGCACTACTTTGCTTGGCGGCATAATGGACACAATCGTCCGCAATCTTTCCCGTAAAAATGAAGATATTAGAATATATGAGATTGGTGCAGTGTATTTGCCGGAAAAGCTGCCGCTTGAGGACTTGCCGCAAGAACCGCTGATGCTGTGTGGAGCCATTGTTGGCAAGCGTCATGCTCCGGCTTGGAATCAGATGCGGGATATGGTCGATTTCTATGATGCCAAAGGTAGTATCGAAGCTATTTTGGAAGGAATCGGAATTACCGGATATACTGTTGAACCAGGTGTAAATACGTCATTACATCCCGGTAAAACAGCGGTAATAAAAAAAGATGGCAATTTGCTGGGAACTGTCGGCGAAGTACATCCCCAGGTTCTTGACGCCTATGAGATAAACCGTAAAGTTTATTTGTTTGAGCTCAATCTACAGCATTTAGTTAAATATGCAGCTATTAAACCGGCCTATCAAGTTTTGCCTAAATTCCCGGCAATTGCCCGTGATCTGGCAGTTGTTCTATCTGATAATATTCCAGCCGGCGATGTAATGCAGGCCATTGTCACCAGTGCCGGCCCATTGCTGGAAGATGTCCAGTTATTTGATGTATATACAGGTCAACAAGTGCCAACAGGATCGCGCAGTCTGGCTTTTTCACTTGTTTTTCGAGCAAGTGACCGGACTTTAACAGATGTTGAAATTGATGAACACTATAAAAATATTATTACTTATTTAGAAAAAGCGTTTTCGGCAAAGCTTCGGGAATAGTGGTGATTGTCTTTTATACAAATACAAAAGGTGCTTTACCTATGTCTGTTTTTATGTTAAACTGTTAACTGGGATGGACGTAGGGTGTAAATGTCTGTATATATTGGATGTTTGCTGGAAATAGATCTGCCCCTTGTGGACAGGTCTATTTTTTTCTCCGTCGGAAATAATAAATTGAGGTGATAACATGAAGATTTTTCGCACAAAAAGTATTAACATGCTTAAAGAAGGCGCAGAACAAAAAAGGCTGAAGAAGAGTCTCGGGGCAGTGGATTTAGTACTTTTGGGGATTGGCTGTATTATCGGCACCGGAATCTTTGTTTTAACCGGAGTAGCTGCCGCTAAGTATGCTGGTCCTGGTATTATGCTATCATTTATTCTTTCCGGTTTGGCCTGTGCTTTTGCTGCCCTGGCTTACGCCGAACTTGCGGCAATTGTGCCAATTGCCGGCAGCGCTTACACATATACGTATGCTGCACTGGGCGAAATCATTGCCTGGATTGTCGGCTGGAACCTTGTTCTTGAGTACTCAGTGGGTTCGAGCGCTGTTGCTGCCGGTTGGTCAGGCTATGTGGTTGGTCTCCTTAAGGCTGGTGGCATAGAACTGCCCAAGGCTTTTACCGCAGTACCTGCTGAAGGGGGTATTGTTAATCTTCCGGCCATGCTTATCGCGTTGTTTTTAAGTGTTTTGTTAGTGCGTGGTACTAAGGAAAGCGTTACTCTTAATAAAATACTTGTAGTTGTAAAACTGGCGGCAGTATTCATTTTTCTTGCTTTGGCAGGTCCCAAGGTTAATCCTGCTAACTGGTCACCGCTTATGCCGTATGGTTTCTCCGGTGTAGCAGCAGGCGCGGCTATTATTTTCTTTGCCTATATCGGCTTTGACGCTGTGGCGACCGCTGCTGAAGAGTGTCGTAATCCTAACCGTGATTTGCCTGTTGGCATTATTGGATCATTAGTGGCATGTACTATGCTTTATATTGTTGTCGCCGGTGTTTTAACAGGGGTAGTTCCTTACCAAGAGCTTAACAACGCAGAACCTGTTGCCTACGCCCTCAGAGCAATCGGTTATAATTTTGGTTCAGCGCTGGTAGGCACTGGCGCTATTGCCGGGATCACTACCGTATTACTAGTACTCATGTACGGCCAAACCCGTGTATTTTTTGCTATGTCCCGTGACGGCCTTATTCCGGCCAGTATTTGCAAGGTACACCCGAAATATGGCACTCCTCATGTCATTACCATTGTTGCCGGTGTCGTAGTTGCTCTTATTGCCGGCTTCACACCCATTGGCATTATTGCCGAGTTAACAAATATCGGTACGCTGTTTGCATTTGTCGTCGCTGCAATTGGGGTGTATGTTCTCCGGTATACTCGTCCTGATATCCATCGTCCGTTTAAGTGTCCTGCTGTTCCCTTAGTTGCGCCTCTAGCGGTATTATCTTGCGGTTATTTAATGGTCAATCTGCCGGCTGAGACCTGGGTACGGTTCGGAATTTGGTCAGCCATCGGGTTGGTTGTGTATTTTGTCTACAGCTATCGTAATAGTGTCTTGAACACAACTAAAACTGTTAACGAACAATAATTTTCTTAATTCGTGAGGCGGGTTAACCCGCCTTTTAGCTTTTTTTAGCAGGAATTAGTTTTTAGCTAGTAGAAGTATATTTATAGTAAATATATAAGTTCAGGTGGAGTATGTCAGATAAAAAAAACAAGGTTACTGTCGAAATCTATGGTGAAAGCTATGCGCTCAAGGGTGATATTGAGCCGCAACGAATTATGCGTTTAGCGGCTATGCTTGATGAGCGGATGAAAAAAACCGCCAAAGCGAACCTCAGGCTGTCACCGTTAAAAATTGCTGTATTGACAGCATTAAATATAGCTGATGAATATCTACGGTTAGAACAGGATTACCTGGAACTCATTGAAATGATAAAAGAAGATAAATAGCTTTTTGGCTAACTGTAAATACTGTATAACACTCGGGAGTCATGTTAATAATACTGACAGAAAAAGGAGTGGTACAGTGTTTGACAGTGAGTCAATTGGTCAGGTTTTATTACGCTTAATGGTATTGTGTACTGTTGCGTTGGTTGTTGTCAGGATGATGGGTAACCGTACTGTGGGCCAACTGTCGCCATTTGACTTTGTTATTATGGTCGGCATCGGCGATATTATTGTCGCTGGCACCATGGATAAAAATCCCACTTTGGCGGCAGGAATTGAAGGCTTAGTGGCACTGCTACTGCTGCAGCAATTATTAGGCTATTTGGCTTTAAAAAATACTACTCTACGCAAATGGTTTGAAGGCACACCGGTGACTTTGGTGGAAAACGGGCGTATCATTAAAGAAAATTTTTCTAAAACTCATTTTAATTACGATGATTTACGCCAGGAACTGCACAAAAAAGGCCTTGATTTTACCGATCTGAATACTGTTGAAGTAGCTCGCCTGGAAAGTTGCGGTGAGTTTACGATAATTCGTACCCCTGAAAATGAACCTTTGACGAAAAAAGAATTTGAAAACTATATTAGTAGCATCTATAACAATCCGCTAAGTTTAGCAGGCGAAAAACTAACTAAGTTCGAAAAGCTTATAGAAGATGTCCAGTTCCTCGCTGACCATTTACGTCAACAGCAAGGGGTGGGTGTGACCGGGACACAGCAAACATATGATGAAGAAAAAGAGTTGCACTAATGAGAGGAAGGGGCTTCCCTTCTTCTTTTCACGTTCACATGCTATATATAAGGCGGTCAATTCATGCGGGTATTATTTATATTTATCGACGGATTAGGTTTAGGCAGCAACAATCCTGATTCCAATCCATTGGCCCGTTTTGGTCTAAATACTATTTCCGAGTTATTTGGGCGGTCGTTGACTCAAGATATAGAACCGGTTTGGCTTCCTAACCGCTGTATAGTTCCGGTTGACACTACGCTGGGAGTGGACGGACTCCCGCAAAGTGCCACCGGGCAGGCTGCTATCCTTACCGGTTTGAATGCTGCCAAATTTATGGGCCGCCATGTGCAGGCTTTTCCCGGGCCACAGTTGTCACAGCTTATTGCCAATAATAACATAATGAAAAAGTTGAGAGAGCACGGATTGCTCTCAACTTCGGCTAACATGTATTTACCAGATTACTTTGAATTAGTCGCAAAGCGCAAACGCCGCCATTCGGCTATTACACTGGCGGTGCTGAGCACAGGTTTGGCGCTGCGGTCATTAAATGAACTGAGTGACGGAGAAGCCGTGTATCAGGATATAACAAATGAAATGTTGCCCGCCTTTGGAGTAAATAATATTCCAGTACAAAATCCAGCTCAAGCGGGTTATAATCTGGTTAATATTTCCAGGAAATATTCTTTTACTATCTTTGAATATTTTCAGACTGACCGGGCAGGGCATAAACAAGATTGGAATTTTGCGCAAAAGATCATAGGTATACTTGATGAATTTATCCGGGCGGTATATGAGAGGCTGCCTGCTGATACACTGCTCATTATAACAAGCGACCATGGCAATTTTGAGGACTTGACGGTTAAAAGCCACACCTTCAACAAAGTTCCGCTAATTGCCTTGGGGTGCGAAGCACAAGCAGCGGTAAGCGGTATTACTGATTTGACCGGTATAGCCCCCAACATATTAAAGGTTTTGGGAAAGGATGAACTAATATATGGTTGAATTGCTTGCGCCTGTAGGCAGCAGGGAAGCCCTGGTGGCCGCTGTAGAAAGCGGGGCAAACGCAGTTTATCTTGGTGGTAAGATGTTTGGCGCCCGGCATTATGCCCCGAATTTTACTGATGAAGAATTGGCTGAAGCTGTTCGTTTTGCCCACTTGCGTAGTGTACGGGTCTTTGTTACAGTTAATACTTTATTGGACGACAGCGAACTGTCACTGTTAGCCGATTATTTACGTTATCTATATGAGATTGGTGTTGACGCCATTATTGTTCAGGACCTGGGAGTAGCAACAATAGCTAAAAAGGTAGCGCCTCATTTACCTCTCCATGCCAGCACCCAGATGACTGTACATAATCTGGAAGGTGTTAACTTTTTAGCAGGCCTGGGATTTACCAGAGTGGTATTAGCCCGGGAATTATTACTTACAGATATTGAGTACATATGTAAGAATACTCCATTGGAAATAGAAACATTTATTCACGGTGCGTTATGTATTTCGTATTCAGGTCAGTGTCTGATGAGCAGCATGATTGGCGGCCGGAGCGGTAACCGCGGCCGCTGTGCCCAGCCCTGCCGTTTGCCGTATACCCTGGTGGATGCTGACGGCAATAATGTGCTAAGCCAGGCGGATGCCGGTGAATATTTATTAAGTCCTAAAGATTTTAATACTATTAAAGTGCTGCCTGAGCTTGTTAATGCCGGAATTGCTTCATTTAAAATCGAAGGCCGGATGAAGCGGCCGGAATATGTTGCGGTAGTAGTAGACACCTACCGGCGAGCTATAGACAGTCATTTAGCCAATCAAACTGAATATATTGTTAGTCAAGAAGACATGAAAGATCTGGCACAAATCTTTAACCGCGATTTTACTACCGCGCATTTGTACGGAAAAAACGGACGGAACATGATGAGTGACCGCCGGCCGAACAACCGGGGTGTCCGGATTGGCAGAGTTCTTAGTTATCAGCCGGCCAGCAAGACAGCTGTCATCAAACTGGATGAACGGGTGGCAATAGGTGATATTATTGAGTTTTGGGTTAAAGTTGGCGGACGCGTCAATGTTACCATAACCTCCATGACTGTTGACGGAAATAAAGTTTCTGAAGCTCAGGCAAACACGGCTGTTGCAATCCCGGTAAGTTCGCCTGTTAAGGTTAATGATAGGGTGTTTAAAGTATTTGATGCCAAGCTTATGGAGCGGGCCAGAGCATATTTTAGCCGGCCGGAAGCTGTACGGCGTATCCCCGTTGACGTTACCGTAACAGTTTCTGAAGGAAAGCCACTGGTTATAACCATGCAAGATGCTGATGGTTTTGCCGGGCAGGCAGAAACCGCTTTTGTTGCTGAGAAAGCGTTAAAGCGACCGCTTACTATCGATACTGTAACTAAACAGGTTGAGAGACTGGGAACTACCATTTTTCAACTAAATACGCTGGATTGTACTATTGACGGAGAAGTAATGGTTCCGGTCAGCGAGATTAATGACGCCAGGCGCCGGGCGGTGGAACAGCTTGAAGCTGCCCGGCTTAATCGGTTTGCCAGACCGACCTTGCCTAAAGATAAGTCTTTTGATTCTCTGTTACCGCAAATAATCATCGGAAAGCTGAGGGATAAACCTGATCTTGTTGTAAATGTTGATTCAATAGCAAAAGTAAAAGCCGCTATCGATAATGGTGCTGATATTGTCATGTTCGGCGGCGAATGTTTGGGAAATCGCCTGTTAGTTGAAGAAGATTATCGCAACGCGACAGATTATGTCAAAACACACGGTCGCAAGATCATTTTTAATACACCCCGTCTTATGCAGCAAGGTCAAATAGCTGATTTGTACAAAGACATCACCATTTTTAACGAACTTGATCCACATGCTATAAGTGTTGGTAATATAGGGGCACTCCACATGCTCCGGCAGGTTACCCGGATACCCTTGCATGGCGATTACCCGCTGAATATATATAACAGTGTTACTGCAAAATTTTTTGGTGATCTTGGCTTGGCCAGCTTGACGCTTTCCCCTGAACTCAATTTTTCTCAAATAGAAGGCTTGACTGCGAAAAAGCTTGTTCCTTTGGAATGTGTTGTGCATGGTTATCTAACACTTATGATTTCTGAGTATTGCATGCTTGGCAGTTTTTTAGGCGGACAAGGCGGCGGACAGTGTAAGAAACCTTGTTTGCGTAGGCAGTATTGGATAAAGGACCGAATGAATGAAGTGTTTCCTGTAGCTACCGACCAATTCTGCCGCATGCATATTTTAAACGCCAAAGAATTGTCCATGTTGCCGCATGTTCCGCGGCTCATGCGTGCCGGTCTCAGTCGATTGCGGATTGAGGCTAAATATAGTTCCCCCCAGGAAGTGGCCCGCATTACCAAACTGTACCGTCAGCTAATCGACCAAGGTGAGCAGCACCCATTAATTTTAGAAGATAAGACTGATAGTATAGAGCATGGGAATATAACACGCGGCCATTATTTTCGCGGCGTGCTATGAACTGATTAAGAGGAGAGTTTGCATGGAATCATCAGTATTGACAACTTTAGAATATAATAAAATCCGGGACATGCTGGCCGAGCGCACTAGTTCGATTATGGGGCGGGAACTCGCCGAAAACTTGGTACCTGTGAATGAGGCGGACGAAGTCATTAGGCAATTGTCAGAAACCGCCGAAGCATGCGAAGTAATGAATACGGCTGCTAATGTACCGTTGGGTGGAATTCGTGATATTCGCGCTACAATAAAGCGAGCCGGGCTTGGCGCTATTTTGGAGCCGCACGAACTATTAGCGGTTGCCAGTACTTTGTATGCTGCCAGACGGCTGAAAAGTTTTTTTACTGATTTGCCGTTAGAAACGCCGAGATTGACTTATTTGGCCAGCCAAATTAATTTACTCAAAAATATTGAAACCACAATCGAAAATACTGTTACCGAACAGGGAACAATTAGAGACGATGCCAGCAGTGAACTTTTGAAACTGCGCCGGGAGATAAAACAGGCACAAGTCCGGGTAAAAGAAAAACTGGACAGTATTTTGCGTTCAGGCGAATACCAAAAGTATTTTCAAGACGCTTTAGTAACCATGCGCGGTGATCGCTATGTGATTCCTATTAAGCAGGAGTACCGCAATAGTTTTCCCGGTATTGTACACGACCAATCGGCCAGCGGTGCTACCCTGTTTATTGAGCCGATGGCAATAGTCAACTTAAACAATGATATCAAGCAGCTTATGGCTGCGGAAAAAAATGAAGTGGAACGAATTTTGACAATTGTAACCGGACAAATAGCTAAAGTAACAGGAGCTATTGAAGAAAACCTAACGCTTTTGGCTCAACTTGATTTTATTTTTGCGAAGGCCAAATTAAGTGTTGACATGCAGGCAATACAGCCGGTGATTAATAATCAGGGATATATCAATCTTATTCAGGCACGTCACCCCCTTATTCCGGCTGAGCATGTTGTACCGATTGATGTTCATCTCGGACGGCATTTTAATACTTTACTTATTACCGGTCCAAATACCGGCGGTAAAACAGTAACTCTTAAAACAGTTGGCTTATTTGCGCTTATGACTCAGGCCGGTTTGTTCATTCCGGCGGCTCTCGACTCCGAGATGCCGGTTATTACTAATATTTTTGCCGACATTGGCGATGAACAAAGTATCGAACAAAGTCTGAGCACATTTTCCGGTCACATGACCAATTTGGTAGGAATTTTACGAAAAGTTGCTGTTAATGATTTGGTGCTTATTGATGAAATCGGAGCAGGGACTGACCCAAGTGAAGGCGCAGCTTTAGCTATGTCTATTCTCGAGTATATCCATAATATCGGCGCAAAAACAATTGCCACTACTCACTATAGTGAATTAAAAACATTTGCCTATACCAGACATGGAATTGAAAATGCCAGCGTAGAATTTGATATACAAACCTTACGGCCAACCTATCGCTTGCTTATTGGGATACCTGGCAGCAGTAATGCATTTGCCATAAGCCAACGTCTGGGACTGTCAAACACAATTATCTCCCGCGCGAAAGAACTGCTTAATAAAGAACATGCTGAATTTGAAACAGTTCTCCATGCACTGGAAGAACAAAAAAGGTTATATACTGTCCGGGTAGATGAAATAAAACAATTAGAACAGGAAGTGAACGCGGCTAGAGAGAAAATATTTGCTGAAAAGCGGGCCATTGCTGAGAAAAAGGTCGCTGTACTCGCTAAGGCTCAAGAAGAAGCTGCTGCCATTATCCGCCAAGCCAGGCGAAACGCTGAAGAAATAATTGCTGAACTTAAAGCCCAATTTACTGAACATAGCAGCCGTCAACGGCAAAACGCCATTGAAACTGCCCGCAGGAAGTTAAAGGAAAATAGCACAGAAGTCAACGGGCTTAATTTAGATGAACAGGGCGAATTGCCTGAAATATCATCACATATGCTTAAACCGGGTATGAATGTTTATGTTGCAACATTGAAGCAAAAGGGCGAAGTGCTGGCCGTTAACGGCACAAACGTAACTGTGCAGTTAGGAATATTAAAGCTGACAGTGCCGGCAGCAGCATGTCGCCTACTGGATCAACCGGTTAAATCCGAACACACATCAGTATCAAGACGCGTTAACATGATTAAAGCAGAATCAGTTGCCAGGCAGATCGACATACGCGGTATGACAATTGAGGAAGCTGAGACGGCGCTTGATAAGTACCTTGATGATGCAGTCCTTTCCGGCCTGAATGAAGTATTAATTATTCATGGTAAAGGTACTGGTGCACTAAGAAAAGGTGTTAAAACCTATCTTGAAAATCATCCGCACATAGCGGGAATACGTATAGCTGAACTTAACGAAGGTGGCACTGGTGCCACAGTAGCCAAATTATCTTAGTTAGTTCTATATGAAATCCAATAAAGATTTTTTTCTAGGCGTGTTGTTAGTAACGCTCCACCGCTGACGCTCGACTTACGCTTATGCTAACAACACGCCTGTACATCTTTATTGGACACTATATATAATAAAAATAAAAAATATATATTGGTGGAGGAGAGGAAATGATTATTCAAAGCAAGGAAATCGAGCAACATGTCATCGAGAATGTTGCAGAATTAATGTGTGCAGCTGCCCGGACAGCACCTAAAGGCCGAGGAATTGACAATTTGGTGACCATGATCGTCAAGGGCAGGACTAAGGACCAATTAGTCGAGGAGATGAAACGAATCGCACAAACAAGCAACGCTCAGTTTTTTGAACGCGATGCCCGATGTTTGGAGAAAACTCAGTTAGCTGTTTTACTTGGCCAAAAAGTTAAACCTATGGGGGTTCAACCCTGTGGTTACTGTGGTTATGCCAATTGTAAGGAAAATGTTGATAAATCAGGATTATGCGCTATTAGCATTGGCGATCTTGGGATTGCGTTAGGTTCAGCCGTAAGTGTAGCCGCACAGCATCATGTTGATAACCGGATCATGTTTACTATTGGCCGGGCCGCTCTCAACCTTGATATATTTGAAGAAGATGTTACGGTTGCTTATGGTATACCTCTTAGTGTTTCAGGGAAAAGTCCATTTTTTGACCGTACTTAAAACCATATCAGACCAGCCAAAAAACCGGGGAATAGTACCCCGGTTTTTTGGCTGGTTAAAAGTTATTTTTCCAATTTAGGTATCGGCCGTAATTTTTACTATCCTGATCTTGCTCGTCCTCTTGGGTTTGCGGGGATAAATTCGCCTGCTGAGGCGGCGGAGTAGACTTTTGCTCACTTGCTGGTGAAGGGGTATGACGTTCCGGTTCTACAGGTTGTTGGGACGGCTCGGATTTAGGTTCAGGTTTGGATTTTTCAGAAGCGCCGCCACCTGCACCGCTCAAATTATTTATTAGGCCTAGAACCGTCCCCATAGTAGCAGGATTAAGTTTGGACTTGAGTTGGGGGCTGTTTAACAGGGGTAAAAGTGACATCAAGGTATCGGGAGAGAGACCGCCGACACCGCCGCCGCCATCGCTACTGCCTTTGGTGAGATCGCTCAATAATTTATGTAAAGGATTGCTGCTGGATGCCGGTTGAGTTTGCACCGGTTGGCTTATGTTCTGATTACGGTTAACAATCGAAAACAAACACAACAGTGACAGAACAGTAATAAGATTATCAGGACCTGTACCGGCATTTAGGCTGGCGTCCAGCATTCGCGTTACAGAACTTAATAGCGACGAAGAGCAGGATTTTTCGGTGTCATTCGGCATAAGACCGCCTCCTTAAAACAGGCCGGGGATTTTAGGCAGGTTTAAATCTGTAGCCAATTTGTTCATAGCTTCTTGATTCAAGTTACGTGATTTAGTCAAAGCGTTATTTATTGTAGCTATTAATAAGTCTTGCAACAAAGCAGCGTTATCGGCGGTGAGGTATTTTGCATTTAATTGGATAGCGATAATCTCCTGCTGACCATTGACTGTTATTTTAACAACATCGCCGCTTGATACTTCAATTCGTTCTTGTTTGAGATGATCTTGAATGTTATCAACATTTTGCTGAACCTTTTTAACCATTTCCATAATATTGCCAAACTGTTCTAACACTGATATGCACCTCCGTATTTTTATCTAATTTATTCAGTTAAGCAAATTTTGTGAGTGTCCAAACTTAGATAAGAAACCAAATACAACTATCTTTCATATAGTGGATTAAGAAAAACATTTTGAAGGGTGGTGGAAATATGCGCTTGCGGAAATATCATCGGACCACAGGGCTTCCTTCAGAACGGCCGGCTACTATTGTCGAGGAACAAGTTGCAACCGAAAGCCAAGTATCAGAAAACAAGCCAGCAGTATTGACAGAGATACCACAAAAAGCTCAGGCCGCAAAGGGGCCGGCTGCTCTGTTTAGAAAGATAATAGAAAATCCCAATTTTAATATTCAATTAATGGTAATACTGTTGACACTAGCATCAGAAAACTTTGCTATGGACAGGCGAATTGATTCTATGTCGTCTGCAGTAGATAAAATCCGCAATGTTACCGAAGTCATAAATAGCACTATGCAGTCGGTTAAAGTGGCAACAGACGCGCCCAGGAAAATCAGAAGACTGTTTGAGCAGCAGTAAAAATTAGCAATAAAATGTCACTTAGGGTCAGTAACACTTCCCCTATGAATTGTATATATTGAAGTAGAAGGGCGGGCGATTCTTCGCTCTCATTAATGATAAATTAAGGAGGTTGTTTAAATGGCACGTGGATTTGGTTGCGGTAATGGTTTTGGTGCTATCTGGATCATCATCATTATCTTGTTACTGTTCTTCTTCGAAGGTGAAGACACTACTCTATAATTTCAATAATACTTACATTTGGAACACGCTGTAAAGCGTGTTCCTGCCTTTCTGGCAGGTAACGCGTTGAAATAGTACGGTTATTATCATTTACTCCTGTTCTTGGTCGAAGAAGATACTAGCATTACTGGATAATAGCTTACAGTAATGTATATGCTCTAAGAGAAAAAAACACGCGTAATTTTACGCGTGTTTTTTTTCTTTAATTCTTTTTTGCTGAGTCGTTCGGTTTGGGTGGCGGCGGTAATGGGGTGTCAGTAGTTTTGTCATTTTTTACTGGCGGTGGGGGTAAAGTTTTTTCTATAGTAGCCGCAGTTTCTGATGCCGGTTGTGATTGATCCCCTTGTTTTACGTCTTTACCGTCTTTATTCTTGCCGTCTTTAGCATCTTTGCCGTCCTTTGTTGCAGCAACTGATGAAATTTTAGTAGGTTGTGTACCTTCGACAAAGATTTCATTGCGGCTTTCCTGATTATTGGGATCATTAATCAACAATCCATCCTTGGTTGATACTCTGGCAGCTACAATACCAGAAGGCTTAACAAAGTCACGGGCAACATATTTAGACGAAACAGCACTCATGAAATTCCGCCAAATACTTGCCGGAATGGCCCCGCCGGTCACTCCGCTTAAATAGCCTGAAGTATCATAACCCATCCAGACGGCCGCCACTAAATCAGGGGTATAGCCAACAAACCAAGCGTCTTTATAATCACTGGTAGTACCGGTTTTACCAGCCGCAGGGCGACCAAAATAAGCACCTGTGCCTGTTCCATTCGTTATGACTCCACGCAGCATATCAGTAAGCAGATAGGCGCTCCGTTCATTAACAACAACTTTTTCGCGGGGGGTATCTTGCTCAATTACTTTGCCGTTACGGTCTACAACCTTGATAATTGCGGTAGGTTCAACCCGTATGCCACTATTAGCCAACACCCCATAGGCGCTGGCAATTTCCAGCGGAGTAACTCCACGGGTAAGACCACCTAATGACACTGCCAGGTTGCGATCATTAGTATTACCTTGTAATACAAGGGTGGATATACCCATCTGTTGGGCATAATATAACGCTTTGTCAATACCAACTTGCTGCGCCAGTTTGACGGCTACAACATTTAAGGATTGCTCAAGAGCAGTACGCATTGTTACCGGACCATGAAATTGTCCGTCATAATTCATGGGCGACCATGTGCCAAAACTAACCGGGCTGTCGTCAATAATAGTTGCCGGAGTATAACCGCTTTCAATAGCGGCCAAATAAACAAATGGTTTAAAGGCAGAACCAGGCTGGCGCTCAGCCAAAACTGCCCGGTTGAACTGATCATTACCCCGTCCACCAACCATTGCCTTAATATGACCGTTATGCGGATCAATGGCTACCAATGCACCTTGCGGTTGTTTAATACCATTGTCGGTACGCGTGGTGGGAAGTTGATCCATAGCGCGTTCAGCTGCGCTTTGCATGTCAAGATCCAAAGTTGTGTAGACTTTTAAACCGTCTTTATATACGGCGTCGGCACCGTATTTGTCGATAAGAAGCTGAATTACATAATCTGTGAAATAAGAAGCTGTAGTAGTACTAGGCGCCGAACGGGCAGCTAATTTAATTTCGGTATTTTTCGCTTTAGCCGCGGTAGCAGCATCTATATATCCGTACTTCACCATTTGATCCAGCACGACAGCTTGCCGTTCCTTGGCAGCTTTCAAATTACTGGAAGGAGAGAAATAATTAGGGCTTTTAGGGATACCGGCAATCATGGCACATTCTGCCAAATTCAAATCTTCAACATTTTTCCCAAAATATACTTGAGCAGCTGTTTGAACGCCATAGGCGCCCTGGCCAAAATAGATTTGGTTCATGTACATTTCTAAAATTTCTGTTTTGCTGTATTGTCGTTCGATTTGTAAAGATAGGAAGGCTTCCTGAATTTTACGTTTGATTGTCTGTTCCTGCGAAAGCAGTGCGTTTCTAGCTAGCTGTTGCGTAATAGTGCTGCCGCCCTCAGATATGCCCCTGTCGGTTATATTGGACCAGACAGCGCGCAGAATACCCCGGGGATCGATGCCACTGTGTTGATAGAAGCGGGCATCCTCGGCAGCGATAAATGCATTTTGCAGATCCTTAGGTATCTTATTTATTGATACCGGTAGGCGATTTTCAACCGAATGAACTGTTGTTATCAGTTTGCCATTGGCATCAAAAATTTGGGAAGAAACAGCCGGGCGAATGTCACCTTTCAAACTGGGCATGGTATGAATACTGGCTGTTAAAAAGCCCAGGCCGGCGCCTGTTAGCATAACCAAAAATACAACAATGGCAATAATGGTAATTGTCCGTGCATTTTTCTTAGGACGTCGCCTGCCATTTTCATTAATTTTATCTTTATGTTGCATGATTTTCTCCCCCTAGTAGGTTCAATTAGAATTGCGGTTAATTTTATACGGAGCCAGGTATATTGGATTTGATTCGCTAATCATTATACCACAAAAACATCTTGAGAGGGGATTTGTTTGCCAATGGTTGTTTGCCAATGGTTTGCAATATTAAAATTGTTATGTTATAATGCGGCTTGAAAAGTGGTAATAGTGGATATACTTGGGGGTAGAGAAATGCTAACTGTAGAGCAGCAGTTAAAAATAATTAAACGCGGTGTTGCCGAAATCCTTCCAGAAGCAGAGTTAATCGAAAAATTAAAGCGTTCAGTAGACACTGGGGTTCCGCTAAGGGTTAAACTAGGTCTTGACCCAACGGCTCCTGATATTCATTTAGGTCATACTGTCGTACTCAGAAAATTGAAACAATTTCAGGACTTAGGCCATCATATCATTATTATAATCGGTGATTTTACCGGTAGGATTGGTGATCCGACCGGCAAATCAGAAACCCGAAAGCAACTTACAGAAGAAGACATTTGTCGTAATGCCAAGACTTACGAAGAACAAATCTTCCGTATTCTTGACAGGGAAAAAACCGAAGTTACTTTCAACAGTACGTGGCTTGCACCGCTTAATTTTGCTGACGTTGTTAAACTGGCGGCTAAATATACAGTAGCGCGTATGCTAGAACGGGATGATTTCAATAAACGTTTTAAAGAAGGCCGTCCTATTAGTGTACACGAGTTTTTCTACCCGCTCATGCAAGGTTACGATTCAGTTGCGCTAAAAGCAGATATTGAGTTTGGCGGTACCGACCAGAAATTTAATTTGCTTATGGGCAGACACTTACAGGAAGAATACGGTCAAGAACCGCAAATTGCCATAATGATGCCAATTATTGAAGGCCTCGATGGCGTCCAAAAAATGAGTAAAAGCTTAGGAAATTATATTGGCATCAATGAATCGCCTGCAGAAATATACGGCAAGGCAATGTCGGTTCCCGACGAGTTAATGGTACGTTACTATGAACTCGTCACCGATGTTTCATTAGATGAGCTAGAAAACATCAAAACCGGACTGAAAGACAATACACTGCACCCGCGGGACGCAAAGATGCGACTGGCTCATACTTTGGTTCGTTTATATCACGGCAGTGATGCTGCTGATGTGGCGCAATCTGAATTCGTAAAAATTTTTCAACAGCGTGATTTGCCTACCGATATACCTGAAGTTGAATTACTGCTCGATAACTCGCCGGTCGGTTTGCCAAAACTGATTGTCAGTCTTGGCTTAGCGTCAAGCAATAGTGAAGCCAGGCGATCAATTCAGCAGGGCGCAGTCAAAGTTAACGGTGAAAAAATTACCGACCCGAATCATCAGATCATTCCAGAAAGCGGCATGATTATTCAGGTCGGCAAAAGAAAGTTTGCTAAGATAAAATAAAACTGGGTCGCAACTGCGACCCAGTTTTATTTTCAGCCCTTGTTATCCAAATGTTCTTTTGTTTCGGCCACAGTCTCGTTGTCCACGGGAGCCATTTGGGCTTCGGCCATGGCAACCAGTTTCTTAACCATCTGTCCACCAATATGGCCGCCCATGCGGCCGCCAATTTTACCAACTTCTTTAGTCGTCATATTTTCCCAGCCAACATTTTCTATTTTCTCCTTTAATCCCAATTCTTCAGCAACTTCATATTTTTTCGCATCAAGAATGCTTTCGTAATTGTCGTCATTTACTTCTTTATGCATATCACGGCCAAGGGTCTCATTTGCAACTCTTAGCTTCAATTTTTCCAAACCTGCCAATAGTATCACCTCCGCAGCCATAGTGTGCCCAGCTAATTAAATTGTAATGAATGTATATATTTAGTAACCAATAACCGTCATCCGCCATATATATAATAAACAAAATAAAAACTGATCAGGAGGAGGGAGAGACATGCGGTTTTCCGTGCGTAAAAAACGGATTATACCGCTCTTTCCACTGGTATCTATAATCATTGGACTTTTATTGCTGGTCTTTTTTTGGCGGGTTGAAACTCACCTAAAACCCACACTTATGGCCATTGCCGAGACAAAAGCTACCCTTATTGCAACCGAAGCCATAAACAATGTAATTAATAATAAAGTCAGTGTTACAATTGATCCGAAAACGCTGGTTAACGTTACTTTAGACGAACATGGGCGGGTAGTACTTATCCAACCTAATACTATGGAATTTAACAAACTTGCGGCTGATACCACGATTAAAGTTCAGAATGCATTGCAAGAAATAACCGAGGAGCAGGTACATATACCTATTGGCCAGGTTTTAGGAAGCCAAATGCTAGCCAGCATGGGCCCTAAAATTACAGTCACCATCATCCCTATGGGTACCGTGCAGGTTAAAGTGGTAGATAAATTTGAGCAAGCAGGTATCAACCAGACCAGGCATATGGTCTACTTGGCTGCTACTACTCAAATCCGTATTGTAGTTCCGCTGGTAAGTCAAAGTGTCAGTGTTAATACCCAGGTGCCGATAGCCGAATATGTTGTTGTTGGTGAGGTGCCAAATACCTATGTTCAATTTCCCTTCCCGCTTGATAATGATATAATGAACGGTACTAATGGCGGCAATAATAATACTAGCGCCAACCACAACAAGCTATAAGTGTTGTGGCTGTCAGTCCTGAAATTCAATTTATGGATACATCATGTCTGCTTCCTGCCGTCAGGCATATTACTAACCAGTATTCTGATATGACCTCTATGACCTCATTATAGTTGCTGATCAAACAGTACGGACTGAGGAAAATCTGTCCTAAATCGGCGATAGGGATTATTAAAATTCAAATTGTAAATAGTAAGCCAGCACAGATGTGAAGTCTGTGCTGTTTTCTCATTCAACCAGAAAGTAAAATTTTTGAATGTTTGCCAAAACCCCGGAGAGAAAATCTAAGGCTTTTGCTGTGTTCTGGGGGATTTGGCACAAGCCAAGTTTTTCTTTGAAGTCGTAATATTGCTGCCTGAGTATTTTTAAGGTAAAATAAATTAACGGGCTTAACATAATCATTAATGTGAAATAGTTCACAATAACTGAGGTGTATTTATGATAAAAATATCGATTTGTTTTGGAAGTGCTTGCCATCTACGGGGAGCTTATAATGTATTGAATGCTTTCAGGACGCTGATTGACAAATATCAAGTTCCAAGTGAGATAGACATCGAAGGCGATTTCTGTCAAGGAAAATGCACCGAGGGTGTGGTTATTAAAGTAAATGATGAGATTATAACCAACGTAGCCAAAGAAAAAGTTTATGACATATTTATGGAGAAAGTGTTAGGGGGTAAGCAGCATTAATACCATAATAACCCACAAGGTAAATTGCCGGGATTGTTTCCGCTGCGTTCGGTCCTGTTCCGTTAAAGCTATTGGAATTAATAAAGGCCATGCGCGCGTTATTGAAGAAAGGTGTATTCTTTGCGGCCGGTGTGTTGTTGAATGTCCGCAAAATGCGAAACAATTTGATGGTCAACTGCCAAAAATAATAGCAGCAATTGAAAGCGGGAAACGGGTAGTATTTAGTTTAGCACCTTCATATATAGCCGCTTTTCCTGAATACACCCTGGGAGATTTGTCAGCGGTATTAACAACCGCCGGAGTTAGCGCAGTTGCAGAAACGGCGGCAGCAGCCGATATAATCTCAGCCATCTATGGAACATATATAAAAAACGATGGTAATAAACCTTTACAAAATACTGTTATTTCATCTTGTTGCCCCGTAGTTGTAAATATTATCGAGCGATATTATCCCAAGCTGATAAATAATTTGGCACCGGTAATTTCTCCTATGCTGGCTCATGCCAAACTTATAAAAAAACAATATGGTCAGGATACCTTTGTTGTGTTTGCCGGACCGTGTATTGCTAAAATTGCCGAGGCCAGAGATTCCGGCTCCTCTCAAGTCGACGCTGTCATTACATTTGAGCATCTGCGAGAATGGTTAAAACAGTATCCCATTACTATGAGCAGTCCGTTGAAAAGCAAGTATACTCAACCACCTCTCGCAACATCACGCACTGGTGCCGGCAGGTATTTCCCGGTAGCAGGGGGGATTGTACATCCATTTATCGGTCCTGACGTTAACGAAGACGTTATATCAGTAGATGGAATAGAGAACTGCATTGAAGTATTTGAGGGCTTAACAAGTAAATCATTTGCTCCCAAGTTTATTGAGGCACTAGCTTGCCCGGGGGGATGCATCAGCGGCCCGGCTATCGGTTCTAATCAGTTAATGCAATCTAAACGGAATAAAGTATTATTTTACGCCCGGAATGACGCAACAAGCCGGGGACAACAAGTAGCTGTCGCCGTACGGGAAGAGTTATTACGAACTTATGATGCTAAGCCCGTAAATGCCGCTAAGCCTACGGAAGATCAAGTTATAGAAATTTTAAAACAAACAGGAAAATTTACTGTTAAGGATGAAAAAAATTGCGGCGCCTGTGGCTATAATACATGTCGCGATAAGGCGGTCGCCGTATTCCAAGGTCTGGCTGAGATTGACATGTGTGTGCCGTATATGCGTTCTAAAGCAGAATCTTTTGCCAACATCATCGTAGAAAATTCGTTAAATGCTATAATTGCCGTGAATGAAAAAATGGTACTAAAAGAATTTAATCCGGCAGTTAAACGAATGTTTGGAGTTACTAAAGAAATTTATAAAGGTATGAGTCTCACCGAACTATTCGATTGCTCAGATTTCATTGCTGCTGCGAAATTCGGCCATAAAGTTATTGGGAAAAGAGTCGAATATCAGGTGTATGGTATTATTACCGAACAAATGATTATTCCGGTGCCTGAGCATTCACTGGTTATTGCCATTATTACTGATGTGACTGCCCATGAGCGGAGAAACCGGGAACTACAGCAAATGAAGCTTGAAACGGTGGAAAAAGCAACCGAAATTATCAATAAACAGATGCATGTTGCTCAAGAGATTGCCGGATTATTGGGCGAAACTACTGCTGAAACCAAGTCAGCGCTCTTAGAGCTTATTATGCTTATTAAAGGCAAGGGGGAAACCTGATGCAGAGACTTCATGCTGAAGTTGGTGTAGCCCAATTGTCCAAAATCGGCGAGGAATTATGCGGTGATAATGTTGATGTTGTGAGAACTCCTGAATCGACGATAATCGTTATGTCAGACGGTCTGGGCAGTGGTGTTAAAGCGAATATACTGGCGACTCTGACAACAAAGATTGCGTCTGTTATGCTTAAACGTGGTATACCTTTGGAAGATGTCGTTAATACTATCGCCGAAACGCTCCCGGTATGCCGGCAACGGAAAATTGCCTATTCAACCTTGCATATCATTCAAATTGCTGCCGATGGACAAACAACAGTAGTCGAGTTTGATTGTCCGGCGACTTTTTTAGTACGTGGCAAAAATGTTATCCAATTCCCTACCAAGGAGAAAATAGTTAGCGGTAAAACCATCCGGGAAGGAGAGCTTTTGCTGCAAGAAGATGATATATTAGTTGCCGTGACTGATGGTGTTCTTCACGCAGGAATTGGCGGCTTGCTGAAATTAGGCTGGGGTTGGACCGGTGTAGCTGAGCAGATTGGTGTTGAATGTAATGAAACGAGTGATGCTGAAACCATCGGCCTGCATCTTATACATTGCTGTGAAGGCTATTATGTTGGCAAACCAGGTGATGATTCAACAGCGTTAGTAGTAAAAATGCGTTACCCCCAGCAATTGACCTTATTCACCGGGCCTCCTGCCAATTCCGGCCATGACGGGCAAGTTGTACAACGGTTTTTAGCTCAGCCGGGAAAAAAAGTGGTTTCCGGCGGCACCACTGCTCAAATTGTCAGCAGAGTTACCGGTTGCCCACTTAAGGTTGACCTAACATGCCATGACCCGCAAATACCGCCGATTGGCTATCTTGAAGGTGTTGACTTGGTAACCGAAGGAGTATTAACTTTAAACGCCGCTGTTGACCGGTTAACAGATGCAAAAAAAATACGTAATTCTACGAAACAAGATGGTGCTACCTTGTTAGCCAAACTTTTGGATGAAGCTGACAATATTAATATTTTTGCCGGACGGGCAGTTAATCCGGCGCACCAGAATCCAGGCTTTCCAATACAAATGAATATTAAGGCGCAAGTATTGAACAAGCTAAAAACTATTTTGGAAAAAAAAGGTAAAGAAATTGTTATCGAATGGATTTAAGAATAACAGTACAGATGATAAATTGCGCTTTGCCAACTAGTTGCTATTATGTTACAATATTGGCGATTCACATAGTCTGAGAGGAGTATTGCAATGTCAGGACATTCAAAATGGGCCAATATTAAGCACAAAAAAGGCAAGATGGATGCTATGCGCGGCAAGATTACTACCAAGATTAGCCGTGAGATTACCATTGCTGTAAGAATGGGCGGATCAGACCCAACAGGAAATATGCGCTTAAAATTAGCATTACAGAAGGCAAGAGAGAACAATATACCAAAAGAAAATATCCAGCGGGCAATTCAAAAAGGAATGGGAGCACTCGAAGGCAGCAATTATGAGGAAATAATATATGAAGGCTATGGCCCGGGCGGAGTAGCTATTATGGTTGAGGCTATGACTGACAACCGTAACCGGACAGCTGCCGATGTGCGGCATTTATTTTCTAAATATGGCGGCAACCTCGGCGAATCTGGCTGCGTTTCCTGGATGTTTAAACAAAAAGGCTTGTTTGTTGTTGAGCAGGATGGCATTGATGAAGAAGAATTGATGCTGCTAACCCTTGACGCGGGCGCTGATGATTTTGAAGCTAGTGACGGACAGTTTGAAATAACCACTACTCCCGATAACTTTGAACAAGTTCAGGAAGCGTTGGAAAAAAATAATATTAAAGCAGTTGTTGCCCGGATTACTATGGTGCCGGAAACTACTGTCGACTTATCAGGCGATGAAGCGACAAAAATGATAAAACTGTTGGATGTTCTTGAAGATCATGATGATATCCAGGAAGTTTATACTAACTTTGATATCCCTGAAGATATTGACGATTAAATAAAACCGCGCTTCCATGCCTTTCGGCTTGAAAGCACGGCTGTCTTCAATCTTTAGCAGGCTTCAGCCCGCTTTTATTTTTTGTTAACATTGTATAATTTTTGTAGATTTTGGTAAAACTATTGGCGACACTAGAGAAAGGAGTGTTGCCAATGCTATATTCCAAAATGATAGCCATACTTACTTCACTGCCACAACAGACCAAAAAGCTTGCTAAGTCCATCAAATCGCAACCGGTAATCATCGGCGGTCTAATTCTTTTATTGTCCGGGATTGGTTATTATGCTTTCCTTGTACAGTTTGACAACAAATTCCCTGGACCGCAGCAAGAGACTGAAGTTGTCAAGCAGGATGGCAAGATCAAAATTTCAGCAAACACTGATTTGGTGCAAAAAATTGTCTATACCAAGTGTAAGGATGAGGAAATATTTCGCACCAAGCCACCTGATAATCTAATTGGGCTCAACTTTAATCAGGTGCAAAAAATTTATTCCGGCTGGAATATTGATAAATTTGATACCAAGGAAGTTGAGATGACTCTGAAAGTTGATAGTCTATGCCGTGAACATACTAATAATATGTTTCTTGGCATTAAGGACGGCTATGTCACAGTATTTTATGGAGTTCCCGGACCTAAGGCAATAGTAAAGGAAGTAACAAATATACCCGTTAACCATCTTATGCCGCAGGATTTGCAAGAATTGCACCAAGGATTGGTTATTCAGTCTAAGGAAGAGTTACTACGGACTTTAGAAGGTATGCAGGCGCGATAAAGAGAGGGAAACCTCTCTTTATCCATTTCTGTATGAAATCCAATAAAGATTTTTTTCTAGGCGTGTTGTTAGTAACGCTCCACCGCTGGCGCTTGACTTACGCTTATACTAACAACACGCCTGTAAATCTTTATTGGATACTATATAGTAACAGGAATATAGAATAAAGTTGTCGAATGTAGCTGGTAAAAGGGGGCACCACATGATAACATTAGGAATTGACCCGGGTACAGCCATTTGCGGCTACGGCTTGGTTGAAACACATGGCAGTAGAATAAAAGCTCTAACTTATGGTGTTATTGAAACACATCCGGATATGAGCAGCGCTATGCGGCTGAAAAAAATTCATCAGGAAGTTGACAGCCTTATTAAACAGTTTAAACCCGATGTTATGGGCGTTGAGCTGTTGTTTATGAATAAAAATGTACGGACAGTAATGGCTGTAGGACAAGCTAGAGGGGTGGTATTGTTGGCTGCAGCGCAAAATGACTTAAGACTTGCCGAATTTACGCCCTTGCAGGTTAAGCAGGCAGTGACCGGTTATGGCAAGGCAAGTAAGGAACAGGTTATCTACATGACGCAACGGTTGCTGAATTTGCCTGACAAGCCGCACCCGGACGACGCTGCCGACGCTTTGGCTGTTGCTATTTGTACCGTCCACTGCAATAGTATAAATAGAATGAGGGTAACTGATGATTGGTTATGTTAAAGGGATAGTTACACATCTATTTACCGATTGCTGTTTTGTTGAAGTGCAGGGAATTGGCTACCGGGTATTCATCCCGCACTCTACCAGGCAGAAGCTGGCAGTTGGTGGAACAGTAACATTATTTACATATCTTAATGTACGCGAGGATGCGCTGACTTTATATGGCTTTTCGACGCCGGAAGAATATGACTTGTTTTTGAGCCTTATCTCAGTATCAGGGATTGGCCCCAAAGTTGCTGCCGGTGTTCTGTCAGCCATTACCCCGCAAAATTTTCGTGCAGCAGTCAGTGCTAATAATGCAGCGCTGTTAACTAAAATACCCGGTGTTGGCAAAAAAACCGCCGAAAGAATCATTCTCGAACTAAAAGACAAAATTGGAATCAGTGCTGAAATTGATGCCGGTATCGCCGGTTCACAACTGCCGGATGCCGGTTTGCCAGGCAGTATTATGCAGGAAGCTGCGCTGGCGTTGGCTGCCCTGGGTTATAACCAGGCTGAAATTGCGCCGGTTATAAAAAAGGTTTATGAACATGAACAGAAAATACATACAGATGTATCGGTTGAACAGTTAATTAAATTAGCATTAAAGGAATTTGGCCGGAGGTAACTGGGAGGAGAGCTAGCTGGTGGAAGAGCGCGTTGTGGCACCCCGCGAGCAGGATGTTGATTCATGGCAATACAGCCTGCGGCCGCGGCGGTTAATGGAGTATATCGGACAAGATCAGGTAAAAAACAATCTTTCAATATTTGTCCAGGCAGCGCTGGCCAGGAATGAAGCGCTTGACCATGTTTTGTTATATGGTCCGCCTGGATTGGGGAAAACTACGTTAGCTGGAATTATTGCCAATGAACTTGGCGTTAATTTCAGGATTACATCAGGTCCGGCGATTGAACGGCCTGGTGATTTGGCTTCACTTTTAACTAACCTTGGCGACAAAGATGTGCTGTTTATTGATGAGATTCATCGGCTGTCCCGGGCGGTGGAAGAAGTGCTTTATTCGGCAATGGAGGATTACGCGCTTGATATCATTATTGGCAAAGGTCCTTCCGCCAGGTCAATCCGCCTGGATTTGCCCAAATTTACGCTGGTAGGGGCAACAACTAAGGCTGGAGCGTTAGCCGCGCCGCTAAGGGATAGGTTCGGCGTCATTTGCCGCCTGGAGTATTATGAGACCGACCACTTGGTATGTATTGTTAACCGGGCCGCTGAGATTCTCAAAGTAGACATTGAACCCCGTGGCGCTTTAGAGATTGCGCGACGGTCACGGGGAACGCCGCGTATTGCCAACCGCTTGCTGAAGCGGGTAAGAGATTTTGCCCAGGTAACAGGCAACGGCGTCATCACTGATACTATTGCTGATAAAGCACTGGCACTGTTAGAGGTAGACAAACGCGGCCTGGATAAAACCGACCGCAGTATGCTAACGGCGATTATTAAAAAGTTTAATGGCGGGCCGGTGGGGCTGGATACACTGGCGGCAGCCATCAGTGAAGAAACAGAGACTATCGAAGATGTGTATGAGCCGTTTTTGCTGCAACTGGGGTTGATTGCCAGGACACCGCGCGGGCGGGTAGCTACCCCGGCGGCTTATGCCCATCTAAATATTCCATACAAAGAAAAATCCGATGCTCAAGAAAAGTTATGGTAGGTGATACTAAGGTGCGTATGTTGCTGCACATATGTTGCGGGCCTTGCGCTGTTTTTCCGGTAAAATATTTGCTTAAAGAATATCCTCAATATGAAATAACCGGATATTTTTACAATCCTAATATTCATCCTTATAAAGAATTTGTCAGACGGCTGGACACACTGAAAACATTTGCGGAAAAAATCGGTTTAAATAATCTGATAGTTGATGACAGCTATACACTTGAAGAATTTTTGCGGCAGGCGCTAAATGCTCCGGGCGGGCGCTGTCAGAGCTGTTATGAATTAAGAATGCGGCAAACTGCCGGATATGCCAAAGAGAACGGATTTGACTGTTTTAGCACTACCCTTTTAGTAAGTCCGTACCAGCAGCATGATTTGATAAGAGCGGCGGCCGAAGAGGCAGCCAATGTCGAAGGAGTTAAGTTCTGTTATATAGACTTCCGGCCAGGTTGGCAAGAAGGGGTCAAAATAAGCCGCGAGCTAGAAATGTACCGCCAGCCCTATTGCGGCTGCGTGTTTAGCGAAAAAGACCGTTATTACAAACCACAAAGGGGGCAGGGCTGATGCCAGAAGGGTTCGATTCATTCGGTAAGATGCTGATGCTGTTTGGTGCAATTTTACTGATTGCCGGAGCTATATTTCATTTTGGCGGCAAATTTATTAATTTGGGCCGGCTGCCAGGCGATATTAATATCGAACGGAACAATTTCAGTTTTCACTTCCCCATCGTTACATCACTTATCGTAAGTGTTATCCTCACCGTAATTCTGAATTTAATATCAAGAAAATAATCGCGGAGGTAGGCGCGTGGATAAATATGTGCTAAAATGGTTACTGCTGATTGCTGTTTTGGCAGTTGTATTCTTGCCATTATCAGGACAAGCCCAGATGGCTGATGATGATGTTATTACCCTGTTTCAACCCGCTTTGCGAGTAGGCATCTTAACCAACCAGCGTACAATCCAAGTGTCGGCTGACACTGATTTTGACATTGTTACTGCCGGCAAGACGTTAGGGAGTTTCCGTGCCCACGAACAGGTGACAATTGCTCTTAAAGACGGCGTTTTTTCGGTTAACGGTGTAACAGTGGCTGCCGCCGACCTGGAGGTTGTTGCCAAAAAAGATGAATCACTCTACTATCTCGAGCAGTTTATACAGGTTAATAAGCGGCGGTACCGTGGCGATATCAGTATCCACCGCACCGCCGGTAAAACTGGCATGACAGTAGTCAACACGCTGCCGGTTGAACAGTATTTATACGGGGTAATAAAAAATGAGATAGCCCCGGAGTGGCCGCTAGAGGCGGTAAAAGCGCAAGCGGTGGCCGCACGGACATACGCGTTGGCCAATTATAACAAACACAAAGCGGATGGATTTGATGTATGCGCTACTACCGACTGCCAAGTATATGGCGGACGGGAGAGTGAAGTTCCCCGGGCGCTTGAAGCGGTGGACGAAACCAGAGGTTTGGTACTCATGTATAACGGGAAACTAATTACAGCCTACTTTCATAGCAGTTCAGGCGGTTATACTGAAAATAGCGAAAATGTTTGGTCCACGCCTGAACCTTATCTTAGAGGTGTAGTTGATTTTGACCAAAACTCTCCGTATTTTAAATGGGAGAAGAAGCTAACTATTGGTGAGCTCAACCAGGCAATTAATAAAGCCGGGTATAATATCGGTAATTTACAGGCAATTGAACTCTCGCCGCTGGAAAATCCACCAGCTACCAGTTCTGACCGCGGTGTTTCAGGCCGGGTAAAAACTGTCCGTTTATTGGGAACTAACGGCAGTGTTCAGGTGTCCGGCACTAAATTGAGAAGTATTTTGGACTTGAAAAGTACCTTGTTTGATATTAAAACCGCGGCCAACGGGTACAAAGAGTTCGCCATGCCCGTCAATGCTGGCGTCAATCCGGAGGTGCCGCAGCGTGTATTAGGTATAGCCACTAAAGATAATCCTAATATTCGACCAGTCAGCAGCCAACCGGCAGATGTAATTGTCATTACCGGGTTTGGCTGGGGCCATGGTCTTGGTTTATCCCAATGGGGAGCTAAAGCTATGGCAGAAAAGGCTCCTCCGGGTAACCCGGAATATTTTAAGGATATCTTGAAACACTACTACCAGGGTGTACAAATTAAAAAAGCCTATTTATAGGCCATAACGAGGGAGTTACATGCTAGTTTCGGATTTTGATTATTATTTGCCTGAAGAACTCATCGCCCAGCAGCCGGTAGAACCGCGCGACCATTCCCGGCTGCTGGTGCTTGCCAGTAAAACAGGGCTCATTGAGCATAAGCAATTTTATAATTTGCCGCAATACTTACAACCAGGGGATACCCTGGTTTTTAACGATACCAGGGTAATACCGGCCCGGCTAATTGGTATCAAGCCGGAAACAGGCGGCAAAGTTGAAGTGTTTTTGCTAAACCGCCTAGCTAAAGACCGGTGGGAAGTGTTGGTAAAGCCCGGAAAACGGGCTAGGCCGGGGACAGTTATTGAGTTTGGCCCCAATCTAAGTTGCCAAGTCACAGATACTACTGATTTTGGCGGCCGTACAGTACGTTTTGACTTTCAGGGAACTTTTGAAGAGATTCTCGATAGTTTGGGCGAAACGCCGCTGCCACCATACATTAAGGCACAATTGCCAGACAAAGAGCGCTATCAGACTGTTTATGCCCGGGAACGGGGGTCTGCCGCAGCACCTACCGCCGGGCTTCACTTTACCCGTCAACTCATGGCAAAAATTGCAAGTATGGGTGTTAATTTAGCTTTTGTTACTTTACATGTCGGTTTGGGAACATTCCGCCCGGTTACGGTTGAAAATATAACAGAGCATATCATGCACCGTGAATATTATTCAGTGCCGGAAGAAACGGCGATTATTGTCAATAAAACACTGGCCGCCGGAAAACGGGTTATTGCCGTAGGCACTACCGCAGTACGCACACTGGAAACGGCTGGCGCAGACGGCTTGCTGGCAGCTAAAAGCGGCTGGACTGATATTTTTATATATCCGGGTTATGAATTTAAAATTGTCAAAGCACTTATAACTAATTTTCATTTGCCTAAATCCACGCTGCTGATGCTAGTAAGCGCCTTTGCCGGCAAGGAGAACATCTCTACCGCCTACCGGAAAGCGGTGGAGCAACGTTACCGGTTTTTCAGCTTTGGCGATGCCATGTTTATTATTTGATTTGTTTTAGATAGTTGGAGGTGTAGTTATTGGCAATTACATATGAACTTATTAAACGTTGCTCAAAAACGGGTGCGCGGGTTGGCCGCCTATACACGCCGCATGGTGTATTTGATACGCCCATCTTTATGCCGGTAGGTACGCAGGCAACAGTTAAAGCCATGTCGCCTGAAGAACTTAAAGCTATGGGCGCCGGTATCATCTTAAGCAACACTTATCACTTATATTTACGCCCAGGCCATGATCTGGTAGCCGAAGCTGGCGGCCTTCACAAGTTCATGCAATGGGACCGCGGAATCTTGACTGACAGCGGTGGTTTTCAAGTGTTTAGCCTGGGGCCGCTCCGCAAAATAACCGAGGATGGAGTAACTTTCCGGTCACATATTGATGGTTCCAAGCACTTTTTATCACCGGAAAAGGCTACCGAAGTACAAATGGCTTTAGGTGCCGATATCATTATGGCCTTCGATGAATGCGTGCCTTATCCGGCTGATCATGAGTATGCGCGTCAATCGACCGAGCGTACCACCCGGTGGGCTGAACGCTGTAAAAATGCCCATACACGTAAAGACCAAGCGCTGTTTGGCATTGTTCAGGGCGGAATGTATAAAGACCTCAGAGCTATGAGCGCCAAGGATCTTATTTCTTTGGACTTTCCGGGATATGCAGTAGGGGGGCTCAGTGTCGGAGAGCCTAAGCCGCTTATGTATGAAATGCTGGAGCATACTGTGCCGCTTTTGCCGGAAAACAAGCCGCGTTATTTGATGGGGGTGGGCACTCCGGATTGTTTAGTTGAAGGTGTAATGTACGGTATCGACATGTTCGACTGCGTTTTTCCGACAAGAGTTGCCCGCAATGGTACTGTCATGACCAGCCGGGGACGGTTAGTGGTCAAAAATGCCGAATTTGCTCGCGATTTTAGGCCGATTGATCCTGATTGCGGCTGCTATACTTGCCGGAACTTTTCCCGTGCTTACATTAGACATCTTCTCAAGACTGAGGAAATTTTCGGCCTAAGGCTTACTACTACCCATAACCTGCATTTCCTATTGAATTTTATGAAAGAAATGCGTAAAGCCATCCTTGAAGACAGATTTTTAGCCTTCAGAGAAGAGTTTTGGTCTCATTACCGAAAGTAATAGAGGATTTATGACAAACGTGTGGAATATATTGCTAGCAGGCACAGGAGGTGAGTTAGCATGCCGGAATTTTCACCCGAAATAATGCAAGCCGTTCAGGCTTCATGGCCCATTGTATTAATGGGATTAATATTCTATTTTTTACTGTATCGTCCACAGAAAAAAGAACAACAACGCCGCCAGGATCTGTTGAAAAACCTGAAAAAAGGTGAACGGATAGTGACTATTGGTGGTCTCTATGGTACTATCACTGCTTTAAATGAAAAAACGGTAACGATTAAAATTGCTGAAAAAGTAGAAGTCGATATATCCCGTACCGCCGTTAGCCATTACCTAAATCAACCCAAAGCAAAATAATATGATTGCTTATGATTATAACTAAGAGCGACTGGGCTTCTGCCGTCATCCGAGAAGACTTGGCATAAGCCAAGTCTTTTCTTAGGGGAGGAGGAACCCCATGGAGATTAATAAAAATGCCAAAAAAGAATTACGAAAAAATATTTTATCTATCAGGCGGAAGTTGAGTCGTGAAGAGGTTGCTGCCGGCAGCAATCAGATTGCCGAGCATTTGTTTGCTTGGCCGGAATATCAAGCGGCCAAAACTATTATGCTCTATCTGGCCATGCCTGACGAACCCCAGATGGATAGGGTTATATCTCATGCGTTGGCTAACGGCAAAACAGTATGTGTGCCACATATGCGCGAAACCCGTGGACTTATGGACGCTGCCATCATCACAGGTCTTGATGATTTGGTGGTAGGGCAATTTAATCTGCTTGTTCCTAATCCGGCAACTTTAAAACTGCTTGTGCCGAGTGAGCTTGACCTTATTATCGTACCGGGAGTGGCTTTTGATAAAGCGGGACGCCGGTTAGGAATGGGGGCCGGCTATTATGACCGTTTCCTCATCCAAGCGAACCGAGCTGAACTTATTGGTGCGGCTTGGGCTGCACAAATACTTGATACTGTACCTACTGACGACCATGACCGGCCAGTAAATTATTTACTTTCCGAAGATGGCATATTTATGTGCAGCAAAGGCAAAATGTAACTAGTTGCATTTTGCCTTTGCTCTGCCTTGATAAAAGATGCTAAGGTGAGGTTGGGCAAGTAAAGGCTAACTTTGGACAAGCGGAGGATTTGCCAATGTCAGCAGTAACTATCGCACATTTAAAAGCAGACCATGAAGTAACAGTTTACCTTACCCGCAGTACTCAGTATCTTGGACGCTTGGGTTTTACCGAACACGGTCTCAGACATGCCGGAATAGTCTCGGCCTTAGCCTACAAGGTTTTACAGGAACTTGACTATCAGGCGCGAGATTGTGAACTTGCGGCTATAGCCGGGTATTTGCATGATATTGCCAACATGATTAACCGCTACAATCATGGGGGTTCGGGCGCCATAATGGCTTTTAACATTTTGACGCGTATGGGAATGCCGCCTGAAGAAATTGCCCTGGTAATATCAGCAATCGGCAACCATGAAGAAGAGCGTGGCAACGCTATTAATCATGTGGCCGCAGCATTAATTTTAGCCGACAAATCGGATGTTCACCGTGCGCGGGTAACTAACCGTGATTTTGCCAAATTTGAAATTCATGACAGGGTAAACTATGCTGCGGAAAGCAGTAAATTACTGATAGACAAAAAATCGCGTACTGTATCATTACATGTCACTATTGATACTCAGATTTGCCCTGTTATGGAGTATTTTGAGATATTTTTACTGCGAATGGTTATGTGTCGACGGGCGGCTGAATTTTTGGAATGTCATTTTAAGCTAATAATCAACAACTATGAATTGCTCTAGCGATAGCTGCATCCCATAGTTACCTCTGTACGGTTCATTGTTTTGACAGTAGCTCTTTTGGAAGCTATAATTAAGACCGTGCAAAAAAATGTAGAGCAAGATTGGGGGAATATTTTTGAGATGGGGTAATTTAGCCAAATTTTTGGTTATTGTTTTAGCAATTCTTGCTGTAGCTGGCTACTATATGTCGCCACTGGCCCTGTCCATTAAGCAAGGTCTTGACTTGCAAGGTGGAACTCATGTCGTTCTTGAGGCTTCTGATACCCCTGAAGCCAAAGTTGATGATGATGCTATGCAGCGGGTGTTGCGTATTCTTGAACGCCGGGTTAATGAACTTGGACTTACTGAGCCAATTGTCCAACGCCAAGGAGAACGGCGGATAATTGTTGAGCTTCCCGGTGTCAAAGATCCGGAAAAAGCTATCGAAATACTTGGCAAAACCGCGTTATTGGAATTCCAGGATGAAAGCGGCGCCATTGTGCTGACCGGTAAAGACTTAAAAGACGCAAAAGCGCAAATCGACCAAAGTGGACAAAAACTTGTCGCGATAGAGTTTAGCGATGAAGGCGCAAAAAAGTTTGCGGATTTGACTGCTAAAAACGTTGGTAAGCATATTGCGATTCTGCTGGACAAACAGATTTTGACAAATCCGGTGGTGCAAGAAGCCATTCCCAATGGCAAAGCGGTAATCTCCGGCAACCGCACCATTGAAGAGGCTGAGCGTCTGGCTATCTTGCTGAGGTCAGGCGCATTACCGGTTAAAGTGGATATATTAGAGACAAGAACAGTGGGACCGACTTTGGGGGAAGACTCGAAACAAAAGAGCATGCAGGCGTTCATGATCGGCATAACCGCTATTGTCGCGTTCATGTTGCTTTTCTACCGGCTTGCCGGTTTTGTCGCCAATATCACACTGATTTTGTATGTAATGCTATTACTGTTTAGTTTAAAGATGTTAAATGCTACTTTAACCTTGCCGGGCATTGCCGGTATCATTTTGTCTATGGGCATGGCAGTTGACGCCAACGTGCTTATCTTTGAACGTTTTAAAGAAGAATACCGTAACGGCAAAACCCTGCGGGCCGCCATGGATGCCGGCTTTAGCCGCGCCTTCGCCACAATCCTGGACTCCAACGTTACCACGCTCATTGCTGCTGTCGTACTGTTTTTTATGGGTACAGGTCCAATTAAAGGCTTTGCAATAACCTTAGGGTTAGGGATAATTTTAAGTATGTTTACGGCAATTACAGTCACCAGATTTATGTTGAGAGTATTAATGCATGCTAACGCAATTAAAAATGGCAAAGTGTTTGGAGCTTAGGAGGGAGAAGAATATGAAATTTGACATTATCGGAAAACGCTACTGGTGGTTTCTGCTCTCTCTGCTCGTTCTAATTCCCGGCTTTATCTCTATGGTTACCCAGGGCTTCAACTTAGGCATAGATTTTACCGGCGGCACGCTGCTGGATTTGAAATTCGCCCGCCCGGTAACTGTAGCTGAAGTCAGGGATGTACTCAAAGACTACAATTTAGAAAACAGCACCATTCAATTAGTACTTACGGGTGAGGCGAACAGCTCTCCTAATGTTTTTATTCGTTCTCACGTACTTAGCGAAGATGAACGTCGTAGTGTTCTCAAGGGTTTAGAGACAAAACTGGGGGCGTTCGAAGTACTAAGAGTCGAAAAAGTAGGTGCAGTTATCGGCTCTGAATTAACCAGACAGGCAATTATTGCCCTGTTAATTTCCTGGGTGCTCATGATTGTCTATATAACTTACCGGTTTGAATTCAAGTTTGCTGTTTCCGGGATCATAGCGCTTGTACACGATGTATTCGTTGTGCTAGGCTTGTTTTCGCTCCTGCACAAAGAAATTGACGCTTCATTTGTTGCCGCTATATTGACGATTGTCGGTTACTCCATTAATGATACCATCGTTATTTTTGACCGCATTAGAGAAAACCTGAAAACTCATAAGAAAACCGAAGGATTTCAGGAACTTGTCAACCGCAGTATCTGGCAGACCATGACCCGTTCCATTTATACTGTACTTACAGTATTATTTGCGACAGCTGCGCTCTATTTCTTCGGCGGTGAGACTACTAAAAACTTTTCGCTTGCCTTATTAATTGGCTTTGCCAGTGGCGCATACTCTTCAATATTTAATGCTAGTCCAATTTGGGTTACCTGGAAAGAATTTGAAGAGCGGCGCCGTATTGAATTAAAAACTAAAGGCGTCAAATAAACTTTTTTGGCCTGGAGAGTAATTGCTCCAGGCTTTTTTGCACCTTCATTGCCCTCTGATAATATCATATAAGCAAGCGGGGGGCGATTGTATGGGAGTTATCGTGTCGGCTCTGTCGCTGGCCATTGTCCATATTGCCGGCGATAATGTTGCTGTCGTTCCGGCCATGGCCGCATTAATAGGAGACGGTATATATGCTACAATATTTTTTGCATATATGATATTTGGCGCTATTGTAGCCGGACTATCGGCATGGATCGGCGCGAAAACCGGACGAGAATTGACATCGGTGGCCAAACGCTTATTTGGCGTGCGCGGCAAGTATGGGCTGGCTTTGGCAGTATTGGCTGTATCATTGCCTGCAAGTGCATTGACCGGAGGATATTTTGCCGGGCAGTTGTTGCATAATTTGACAGGAATGCCCTACATTTTTGCTATGACAGTGTGTATAACAGTATGTTCTTGCCTAGCAACTGGTTGCGGCCGGGAACTGCTCCAGCTTTCCAATTATTTGGCCTTGCTGTTAATTCCGGCAGTTGGCATCATCTTAGTCGCATTAGTCAACACCGTGCAAACCGTGCCGCTAAACAATCCAAATTCACTTAATGATATCAGTTGGCCATTGGTATTAGCGCTAATCGGCTATAATGCCGGCGGCATGCGTTCGGCTTTGGTAGTTGAAGCCGGAACTTATCTGACTACCAAAGACTCCACTGGAGTTTTTTTAGCCATATTGGCTAAATTTTTTGAGGGGCTGTTTACACTGCTTTTGGCTCATTTAGTATTACTAGGCGGAACAACTGGGCAAATGCCTTTACCTGATGTTGCTGAAAAAATTTTTGGTACATGGGGATCCCTTGGCTTTAACAGTATTTTACTCTGTATATTTATCAATACCATGGTACCCGCGATGCTGCTAAATGCTAAGCAAATAAGTGTATTGACGCGACTGCCGTTTTTGTCGGCGTTGGCTATAGCAGGAGTATTGGTCTGGTCTGGCAGTTTTATTAGTTTAGATGTAATGCTTAAGATTATGAGTGGCACCGGCTTGTTTATGGTTGTTTACATTGTGTGCATCGCTTACTTTCTACATAAACAGGGACCCAACAAGTAACAATAACCTTACCAATGATATGACATTGTTACGAAACGAGGTAAGCAATAATTGTTAGCAAAATTTCTAGTCACTTTTATTATGCTAATAGGTCTCCTATGTACAGCGTCAAAAAGGTTTCCCGGCACATTAATAATTTTGTTTGGGGCAACGCTCTACGGAGTAATTACCGGCTTTGTAACCTTTACACCAGTAATTGCCATAATATTGACAGTTTTAGCAGTAGTGGCAGAAGTCGGAGGCCGGGTACTAAGGATATACCTGACCCAACGTTATTCAGTTTCCCGCATGTTTAGCGTAAACAGTACTGTCAGTCATTTTGCAGGTATGCTGGCAAGCGATGTGCTGCTAGGACCAATTCTTGGGCTAGTAGTTTGGGAATTAATTGCCGGCAAGACGCTTATACCACGCACTGATACTATTTCTCAGATTCTTTTTCGCTTGGCCGGAGTGGCTATGTTAAGGTTTGTTTGCGGATTAACTATGATTGTGCTTATCATTATTTATATCTTTATATAAATTGGATTTACAGAATATAAATTGGATTTACAGAAAAACAGGCATGTGGCCTGTTTTTCTTATCTATGTTACTTTATTTGCTTATCTGCTGTCAAAATTAAAGGATTATTTACCTATTTGCGAGAATATTATCCTGATACATATATATAGGGTGTGATATGTATGGTAAATTTGTTATTTGCTTTTGTCTTCGCGCTATTAGTTGCCGTCTTGGCTGTACAAAATTCATTGCCGGTTACAGTAACTTTTTTTGTGTGGAGTTTTCAAATATCGCTGGTCGTCATAATTCTGGGAGCAGCTACTTTTGGCGCTATGACAATTTTATCGTTAGCTATGTTGGTACAATTTAAGCTTAGACGCAGTTTATATAAAACCAAACAAATACAACAACAGTTGGAAGACGAAAACCGTGAACTTAAAGCAAAATATGAAAATAAATTGCAAAGTCAGTAAACGGCTAAGTCCTTGGCTAAGTATGACTAAGCATCAGATCAATTAAACCCTCCCTGAAGCTCAGTCTCTCTTTATGTGAAGTTGCAAAATATTGTACTGTATACTACAATTATCTAGTACACGGTTACGGAGGTCTTTACTATCCATATGGCTAGGCTGCAGAAAGCATGGAAGTTATTTCCTGTCAAACACGAACTGGCTGCTAAACTCAGCCGGAAGCTCAATATATCAGAATTTATTGCCCAGACTCTCATTAACCGGGGTGTTACTGATGAAAAATCAGCTACCCAGTTTTTATATTCCGGTTCAGAATATATCTTGAATCCATACTTGTTGAAAAATATGGATATCGCTGTAAGTAGAATTGTACGAGCCATCAATTCCGATGAAAAGATTACTGTTTACGGAGACTATGATGTAGATGGAATTACATCATGTGCCATTGTATACAAAACCCTAAGCCGGCTTGGTGCCAATATTAACTTTTATATCCCTGACAGGCAAAGTGAAGGCTATGGCCTTAATGCTTCGGCTTTAGATGGTCTCATAAATACAGGTACTAAACTGCTTATTACAGTAGATTGCGGTATTAGCGCAGTAAAAGAGGTTTCAGCGGTATTAGATTGTATTGACATAATCATAACTGATCATCATCAACCGCCGCCTGAATTGCCGCCTGCATTAGCAATAATTAACCCCAAGCAACCGGGTTGTCCGTACCCTGAAAAAAACCTGGCGGGAGTCGGAGTGGCCTTTAAGTTATGCCAAGCGTTGTGGCAGAAATATTACGGGACGGAAAATAAGTTTTTTGACTATCTTGATATTGTAGCTATTGGAACAATTGCTGACATCGTGCCTCTTACCGGAGAAAACCGGGTTTTAGTAAAACTTGGTTTGGCGCAATTGCCAACCACCAGCAACTTGGGAATTAAAGCCTTGTTGGAAGTATGTGGTTTAGCCGGCAAAAAAATCGATAGCAGCAACGTGGGGTTTGCCATTGCGCCGCGCCTCAATGCTGTTGGGCGTGTTAGCCAGGCTACGGCAGGTGTAGAACTGTTAATTACCGATGATCAGAACTACGCACATGAACTGGCCACTCTTTTAGACGAAGAAAACTCATCCCGTCAAGCCATAGAAAAGCTTATACTTGCCAAGGCTGAAGACCAACTTGCAGAAGTAGATTTGAACGCAGCTAAAGTACTGGTGCTGGCTGGCGAAGATTGGCATTCAGGAGTTATCGGCATTGTAGCTTCACGACTCGTGGACAAATATTTTAAACCGGTAATAATGATTAGTATACATGATGGTTATGGCAAAGGCTCCTGCCGCAGTATACCAGCGTTTGACATTTACGCAGCACTCACCCGTTGTTCAGATTTATTAACCCAGTTTGGCGGCCACCGTCAGGCTGCAGGATTGACAATTCCTGTTGAAAATATACCTAACCTTTGCTATCGTCTGAATGCTATTGCTGCCGAGACATTATCCGCTGCTGACTATGTTCCCGTGCTTAACATTGATTCATTTTTACCACTGGAAGAAATCAGTAGCGCATTTATTGAACAACTAGCTTGTCTTGAACCCTATGGTTTTGGCAATCCCAGCCCGCTATTTGCTTGTAGAAATGTCCAATTTAAAGAAAAACGACTCATTGGGCAACAAAGCCGCCACCTGAAACTTAAGTTAAATAATACCACAGTTAATGATGTAATCGCCTGGAATATGGGAGAATTATCAGATAGTCTTAGCTGCGAAGAAAATATAGATTTGGTATTTGTGCCGAATATTAATGAGTGGCAAGGGCATAAGAACCTGCAACTGATCGCGCATGATATCCGTCAATCACTTAGCAGCAAAGAGATAAAAGCTAAGCTGGACCAGATAGCGCCTGACCGCGACTGCATTAGACAAGTGTACCTGACTATTAAAGAATTCAACAAAACAGGCCAATATAATTTGTCTTTGCAACATGTTTCCAGTAAAATTCTTGAAAATTATCAAACTTTTTTGCCTGAACAAGTTGTTGACATGGCTTTAACGATACTCACGGAATTAAATCTGCTGACAATAGAAGTTGGAACTGAAGGAGTAGTTACTATCTGCCTCAAGCCATCACCACTAAAAAAACTTAATCTATCAGATTCGCCTACATTTTGTAAATGTTTGAAGATGCGTGAAGAATATTCAACTCAGCATATTCAGTTTGAGGAGGTTCATTAATGAATCTACGGGAAAAAATAAGAAATATACCCGATTTTCCCCAGCAGGGAATTCAGTTTAAGGATATCACCACCTTACTCAAAGATGGGAAGGCTTTTCGTTTGGCTATTGATATGTTGGCAGAACACTATCAGAAGCAGCATATTGACGTAGTGCTTGGACCAGAAGCGCGGGGATTTGCTATCGGTGCCCCGGTCGCTTATGTGTTGGGAGCAGGTTTTGTTCCGATTCGTAAGCCCGGTAAGTTGCCGGCTGAAACTATAAGTTACGAATATTCACTGGAATATGGAAAAGACGCCTTGGAAATCCATAAAGACGCTATTGAACCGGGTAGTAAAGTTTTAATTGCTGATGATTTGCTGGCAACCGGTGGTACTACGATGGCCACAATCAAACTTGTTGAACGTTTAGGTGGGCAAGTTGTCGGATTGGCTTTCTTGATTGAACTGTCGTTCTTAAACGGCCGGGAAGTTTTAAATGGATATGATATAACCTCGCTAATTAAATACTAACTTGAATTATAATATACATTATAGCAGTAACGTTGTATGAGGTGGGGTATGGGCAGCGATGTGCAAGGCAAAAAGGATAACAAGCCAAATATTGAAAATTTAATAGCCAAAATCAAGTCTTACCAACCTGACGCGCCGTTATCGCTGGTGGACAAAGCTTATCAGTTGGCATACAGCGCCCATGCCGGTCAACTTAGGGTATCTGGCGAAGAATATATCTGCCACCCGCTAGGGGTTGCTACTATCCTGGCCGATTTACAAATTGACGCTGTCACAATCAGTGCCAGCTTACTCCATGATGTGGTGGAAGATACCGAGGTTACCCTGGAGATGCTGGAGAAAGAATTCGGTAAAGAAATTGCCATGCTGGTTGATGGGGTTACAAAATTAAGCCGTATCGAGTATAAATCAAAAGAAGAGCAACAGTTGGAAAACTATCGCAAGATGTTCCTGGCTATGGCCAAGGATATCCGAGTCGTGTTGATAAAACTTGCGGATAGATTACATAATATGAGAACTCTTAAATATATGGCGCCGCATAAGCAGCAGGAAATTTCCCGCGAAACGCTGGAGATTTTTGCGCCATTGGCGCATCGTCTTGGTATCTCCAATATTAAGTGGGAGCTGGAAGACTTATCATTCCGGTTTTTGGAGCCGGAAAAGTATTATAAACTTGTAGAACAGGTCAAGCAAAAGCGCAAAGAACGTGAGGAAATCATCACTGAAGCCATTACCCTTATGAGTGAACGTCTTGAAGCGGTCGGCATTAGTGCCGAAATTCAAGGCCGGCCTAAACATTTTTACAGTATCTATAAAAAAATGAAAAAAAATCACAAACAAGATGTCAATGAAATTTATGACTTATCAGCTATCCGGATTGTTGTTGACACTGTAAAAGACTGTTATGGGGCATTAGGAATTGTTCACACTTTATGGAAACCATTACCAGGCAGGTTTAAGGATTATATTGCCATGCCTAAATCTAATGGCTACCAGTCACTCCACACTACTGTTATCGGCCAGTCCGGCCAACCCCTGGAAATTCAAATCCGCACTTTAGATATGCACCGTATTTCCGAATACGGTATTGCGGCACATTGGCGGTATAAAGAAGGCAGTAAAGGCGCTCACAAGGATACCGACCAAAAATTGGCATGGCTGAGACAATTATTGGAATGGCACCGTGATTTGCGTGACCCGCGTGAATTTATTGAAACAGTAAAACTTGACGTCTTTGCCGATGAGGTATTTGTTTTTACGCCTCGTGGTGATGTAATTGATTTGCCGGCCGGATCGGTGCCTATCGACTTTGCCTATCGTATCCATACAGATGTCGGTCACCGCTGTGTCGGCGCCAAAGTTAACGGTAAGATTGTACCTCTGGAATATAAACTTACCAATGGCGATATTGTTGAAATAATTACTAGCAAACAATGTAATGGTCCCAGCCGTGACTGGCTAAATGTTGTAGGTTCCTCTGAAACACGTAATAAAATCCGGCAATGGTTTAAAAAGGAAAAGCGTGAAGAAAACATTGCCAAAGGCCGGGAAATGGTGGAACGTGAGAGCAAGAAGCTTGGTTACGAATGGCGCGATCTTATTAAAGGTGACCGTCTGAGTGAAGTAGCCAAAAAACTTAATGTGTCCAATGAAGACGATTTATTTGAAGGTTTGGGCTATGGCGGAGTTACTTTGCATGGCGTTATGACCAAGCTGATTGAAATGCATAAAAAGGAGTTAAAAAGTACAACTCCTCCTGATGTGTCAGCAATGTTAGCCGAGCTTAAGCCTAAACGGCCTAAAAACAAAGCCAGCCATGGTATTTTGGTGAAAGGTGAGTCCGGACTTATGGTAAGGCTTGCCCGGTGTTGCAATCCCTTGCCTGGCGATGCTATAGTCGGATATATAACTAGAGGGCGGGGGGTGTCGGTGCATCGCGCTGATTGTCCTAACATATTAAACAATCCTGAAGAATATGAGCGCATGATTGAAGTCAACTGGGATGTACCGGGCGACACCCTTTATAAGGTATCTATTGAAATTATCGGCATGGACCGGCCTAATCTGTTATCAGATATCATGATGGTGGCCGCCGACTCTAAGATAAATATCACTTCGCTTAACGCCCGAGTACAAAAAAATAAAACTGCCGTTATTACAATGGACCTTGATATCGGCAATCTGACCCAGTTAGAACATATTATGACTAAAATGCGCCGGGTCCAGGATGTATTTAATGTACACCGTATGACACAAACCTTAGGAGGTGTCTGATGCATGCGGGCTGTTGTCCAACGAACTGACACTGCAAGTGTGATGGTGGAAGAGCAAGTAGTCAGTAGTATTAAAAAAGGCTTAACTGTTTTTTTAGGGGTAGGGGAGGATGACACCGAGCAAGATGCCAAATATCTTGCGGAAAAAATTGTAAATCTGCGAATTTTTCCTGATGCAGCGGGAAAAATGAATTTATCCCTTAAAGAAATTAATGGTGAGCTTTTAGTTGTTTCTCAATTTACTTTATACGGCGATTGCCGAAAAGGCCGCAGACCGAGCTTTGATGCTGCTGCCCAGCCACAGGCAGCTAGGGCGCTTTATGAAACTTTTGTTCAGTTGTGCCGTGATCAGGAAATAGGCGTATCCTGCGGGCAGTTCCAAACCGAAATGATCATTCGATTGACCAATCATGGGCCGGTAACCATGTTGCTTGACAGTAAACGGTTGTTTTAATAGGAGTGTGATTAAATGAAAATAATTCAACTGGAAGTAGGAAGCCTTGGTACTAATTGCTATATAGTATATTGTGAACAAACATTAAAAGCAGGTATAATTGATCCTGGTGGCAGTGCCGAGTCAGTAATTGCTGAAGTTAACAAGTTGGGACTCAAGGTGGAGTATATTATTAATACTCATGGTCATGCCGACCATATTGCTGCTAATGCTGCCGTTCAACAAGCTACTGGCGCAAAAATTCTTATTCATCATGCCGATGCCGTTATGCTGACCAGTGCCCAACACAATCTCTCGATGTTTATCGGCAACAGCTTTGTTTGCCCGGCGGCTGACCGGCTGCTCAATCATGGAGATACTATTAACATTGGCAGCATTGAATTAAAAGTATTGCACACACCAGGACATACGCCTGGCGGCATTTGCCTGTTAGTTGGAAAAATTTTAGTTGCCGGTGATACTCTGTTTGCTGAGTCGATAGGCCGGACTGATTTTCCCGGGGGTTCTTACAGTCAGCTAATCACCAGTATCAAAGACCATTTGCTGACACTGGACGATGATGTCAGGGTGCTGCCGGGTCATGGCCCGGAAACGACAATTGGTTGGGAACGTAAACATAATCCCTTTATTCAATAACCTGGTTATGAAGATGCTGAAATCGCCTGCATTTTGGATAAAAATTGTTATTGTGGCCTTAGGGCTATATATGTTGCACCAGGTAAGTACAATTTATCTGCCGATTATTGTAGCCACCGTAGTGGCGTTTGTGCTCAACCCGCTTGTTAACAAAGTCGCGTCAATACCTCTCTTCCCGTATAAATCCTGTTTACCCCGCGGTGCGGCTATTCTTATCGTTTTTATCCTGACTGGACTGACCCTTGTGGTAATTACCTCTTTTGTCCTGTTGCCTTTTGTTAATGAGTTTAATAATTTTGTTATAAATATGCCAAAACTTGCAGCCAGAATTCGGAGTTTGACCATGCTGATTGCAGAACGGGCGAATGCTGCACAAGTTCCGGCCAATGTCCGATTACTTATTGAAAACACGCTAACCGAAGCTGCCTCTTATGCCGTAAGTTTGGTGCGCAACGCTATTAATACCGTATTCTCCTTTGCGTCGCAAATAATAGAATTGGTTGTAGTACCAGTTTTAGCTTATTATTTTCTTAAAGACTGGAAAAATATTAAAGCTGACGTAGTTACTCTGTTTCCTCCTTCAGTCCGGACATCAGTTGTTAGTGTCATTGAAGAAATGGCTATTGTTGTAAGTAACTACATCCGTGGGCAGGTGCTTATTAGTGTTATAATGGGTCTAATGGTATTTAGCGGTATGTATTTTCTGGGAGTAGATTATCCGCTTGTTTTAGGGCTTTTGGCTACCTTGACCGAAGCCATTCCCATCATTGGCCCAATTATCGGCGCCATACCCGGAATTCTTCTGGCCTATCTGGCATCACCGGTACTGGCAACAAAAGTTGCAGCTTTTTATATAATAATCCACCAAATCGAAAACCACATTGTCGTACCTAATATTATGGGACATACAATTGATCTACACCCCATTTTGGTAATTATAAGCTTGTTAATCGGCGGCCAACTGTATGGAATTGTCGGTATGATTCTGGCTGTACCTGTTGCCGCTCTGCTGCGAGTTTTGCTCCGTCGTCTTTGGTATTTTGATGAAGTTAATAAAGACAGGTGACATATTATGACTATTGATTTACCTAGCTTACGTCAAAAATTTAAGGAACGGGAATATAAGCTGACGCCCCAGCGCCAGCTAATCTTGCAAGTTTTTATCGATAACCGTGACAAACATTTATGCGCCGAAGATGTTCACAATATTGTGCGGCAGCAGTCTAGTGATATCGGGCTGGCTACCGTCTACCGCACTCTTGAGTTATTAAGCGAACTCGATATATTGCAGAAAATGGACTTTGGCGACGGGCGTAGCCGATATGAGATTAACGAAACTAGCACTCCTCATCACCATCATCATCTTATCTGCCTTGCCTGTGGTAAGGTGATAGAATTTGCGGACGATTTACTAGAGGACCTTGAAAGCATAATTGCCAAAAACAGCAATTTTACTATTATTGATCACCAGGTTAAGTTTTATGGCTACTGTGAGGAGTGCCGGAATAAACGTGAGGATTGAAAAGTTTTTCTTTACTGTTGCTGCCGGTCCTGATGTCTCAACTGCTGTACGTGACACCATGGCGCTTTTTAATGTTGAAGACGCAGGCATTTGGCCGGACGGTGCCGGTGTAGCCGAGCTTAGTATTGGCAGTTTATTGGTGGCTAGTTCAGTAAGCTTTGAAAACAGTACGGTAAGAGTAAAAGTTACTATAAGCTTTTGGCGGCAGGAGCTTATTCCGGAAGTTTTTTTTGAAGATGCGTGTCGGCCATTGCCGCCAAATGCCGGCAAGAGTGGTACTGAAGATGCCGTTGGACTTATCCGGCGTTTGGTACAGCTTAATATTTTTAAATTAATGCATAAAATAACGGGAATTAATCCAGGGCCCTGGGGAATATTACGCGGTGTGCGGCCTACCAAAATTATTCACCGCTTACTGGATCAAGGTTTAACCCGTCCCGAAATTATCAAAAAGCTTTTGGAAGATTATGCGTTAGAGACAGACAAAGCTCAGCTTGTTACCGACATAGCAATTCATCAGCGTTCCATAATTGCCAATCCAGACAATCCTGCCGTTCCCGGAAAGATAAGTATATATGTAGGAGTACCTTACTGTCCATCGAGATGTTTGTACTGCTCATTTCCGGCTTATGTGCTGCCTGAGCGGCGAGAACAGCTTGATGCTTTTTTACGGGCAATTAAGAGAGACATTGAAAGCGCGACCCAATTAATAGCAAAACATAATTTATTGGTAGAAAGTATCTACGTTGGCGGCGGGACACCGACAAGTTTGGCAGCAGCCGATTTGGCCACTTTACTTGACTTAATCAGGAAGGGCTTTTTCCGTTCTTCAACTAAAGAATTTACCGTTGAAGCCGGTCGTCCGGACAGCATAAATGATGAAAAAATTGACGTTTTGCGACGATATGGAGTAAACCGGGTAAGTATAAATCCACAGACAATGCAAGATAAAACTTTAAAACAGATTGGACGCCGGCATACTGTTCAGGATATAATAGACGTATTCGGAAAAATCCGCCATTCAGGGATACCGATAATTAATATGGATGTCATCGCCGGCCTGCCAGGCGAGACTCAGGCCGATATGGAAGATACCATGCGGCAAATTGCTGCCATGAATCCTGAAAATATTACTGTACATACATTAGCGTTAAAACGCGGCTCCCTATTGAAAGCGTCATTACTATCAGGCACGATTGCCGGGCAAGTGTTGCCTGACGAGCAAACGACACAAGCTATGTTGCGTATTGCTGCTGCTTGGGTTTCTAAGATGGATATGCACCCTTATTATTTATACCGGCAAAAGTATATGACTGGTAACCTTGAAAATATTGGATATGCCAGACCGGACACCGATTGCCTTTATAATATTCAGATTATGGAAGAAAGGCAGACTATTATCGGCATTGGGCCTGCCGCCGGCACCAAGGCGGTAAACCAGTCTAATTGGCGACTGCAGAGCTGCTATAATGCCAAAGATGTTGTCTCATATATAAAAAATTTAGATATTTATCTTAATGAGCGAAATGCGTTGCTTTCACGATTGTATGGCGACCATGAGGAGGATTAACGAATGCTTACAACCGGACCGCGGGGAACCAAAGATATATTGCCTGACAGTTGTGGATACTGGCAGTATGTGGAACAAACCATACGGGAAGTATGCCGTAGTTTTGCCTACCAAGAAATTCGTACCCCGGTTTTTGAACACACCGAGCTCTTTTTGCGCGGTATTGGTGAAACTACTGATATTGTAGAAAAAGAAATGTATACATTTGCTGACCGTGGCAAGCGCAGTATTACCTTAAGGCCGGAAAATACGGCGGCGGTAGTCAGGGCTTACCTGGAACATAAGCTCTATGCCGGACCTCAGCCCACCAAACTGTTTTATATTGGTCCAATGTTCCGCTATGATCGTCCCCAGGCCGGTCGTTACCGGCAATTTCATCAGTTTGGTATTGAAGTGCTTGGCGCCAAAGGGCCGGCTGTTGACGCCGAAATTATCAGTTTGGCTGTGAGATTTTTTAATAAACTAGGATTGAACGACCTTAAACTGTTTATCAACTCGGTCGGCTGTCCTGAGTGTCGCCCGGTTTATCGCGCTAAACTGCAGGAGTTTTTCCGCGATAAGGTGCCTAATTTATGCGCAGATTGCCAGTCCCGGTTTGACCGCAATCCTATGCGTATTCTAGACTGCAAAAATGAAACCTGTACTACGCATTCCCAAGGGGCACCACACATGGTGGATTGCCTATGTGAGGAGTGTACCAGTCATTTTAACGGTTTAAAAGAACTGTTAACAGCGGCTGGCATCAACTTTGTCACCAATCCCCGCCTGGTGCGTGGACTGGATTATTATACCAAGACGGCTTTTGAAATTCAGTATGCGCCGTTAGGCGCCCAAAGCGCGGTTTGCGGCGGTGGCCGTTACGATGGCCTGGTGGCTGAATGTGGTGGTCAGCCTACTCCTGGTATTGGCTTTGCAATTGGTATTGAGCGAGTATTGCTGGCTTTAGAGAAACAAGCATTACTACCGGTTATTACAAGCGCTGTTGATGTGTTTGTCGCTCCGCTAGGGATAAAAACCCAGGCTGCTGCTTTTAAGCTCTTAACCGAGCTTCGCCAGGCAGGCATTACTGCTGACATGGATTTTATGGACCGCAGCCTGAAGGCTCAAATGAAGTATGCCAATAAATATCCGGCCAAGTTTGTGGCGCTAATCGGCGAAGATGAACTGGAACAGGATAAAGTGATGTTAAAAAACATGGAAACAGGCAGTCAAGAGTTAATCAATAGAGCTGAACTGGTACACATGATTACAGAGGGGATGGAGAAATAATGGCACAAATGGAGACCGCCGGTTACAAAATAATTAGCCAAATTGATACTATGCAGGGATTAAAACGTACTAATGCTTGCAATGATCTTAATCAAAACCATGCAGAACAGGAAGTCACCTTGTGCGGGTGGGTATCAAGACGTCGTGACCACGGTGGACTTATCTTCATTGATTTGCGTGACCGTTCGGGGATTGTGCAAGTAGTGTTTTCGCCTGATGTCAACCAAACTGCTTTCACCAAAGCCGAGATGGTGCGTAATGAGTATGTATTGGCAGTTCAGGGTGTTGTTAAATTACGTTCTGAAAGCACTGTTAATCCTAACATGGATACCGGTACTATCGAGGTTTACGGCAATGAATTGAGAATCTTAAATACAGCTAAAACACCGCCGTTTTATATTCAAGACAATATTGATGTTGATGAAATTCTGCGGTTAAAATACCGATATCTTGATTTACGACGTCCTGAGATGCAAAAAGACCTTATGCTCCGCCACCGGGTTACCAAGTCAATTCGGGACTTTTTGGATAAGCACCGTTTCTTGGAAGTTGAGACGCCTATCCTTACCAAAAGCACCCCGGAAGGTGCCAGAGACTACCTGGTACCCAGCCGGGTAAATCCGGGTAAATTTTATGCTCTGCCGCAATCACCGCAAATATATAAACAATTGTTAATGGTGGCAGGCATGGAACGCTACTTTCAGATTGCGCGATGCTTCCGGGACGAAGACCTTAGGGCCGACCGTCAGCCGGAATTTACCCAGCTTGACCTTGAAATGTCATTTATTGACCGGGAAGATATCTTATCGCTCATGGAGCAAATGATTGCCTACATATTTAGAGAAAGTATCGGTGCTGAGGTCCCTACGCCGTTTATCCGGCTGAGCTATGAAGAAGCTATGGCCCGTTACGGCTCGGACAAGCCTGATCTCCGCTTCGGTATGGAAATCATCGATCTGTCCGCTGCGGTTACGGAATCAGGATTTAAAGTATTTGACACCGTACTGGCAAGTGGCGGACAAGTAAAGGCAATTAATGTCAAAGGTTACGCCCATGTTCCCCGCCGCGAACTTGATGGCTTGGTAGAATATGTTGCCAACTATGGCGCCAAAGGTCTGGCCTGGATATGTTATACTGAGGAAGGCATCAAATCGCCGATTACCAAGTTCTTTAGCGAAGATACCATTAACAATATTACTGCCACAGCTGCGGCTGAAACCGGCGACCTCCTGTTGCTTGTCGCCGATAAACCAAAAGTTGTCGCCGCTGCGCTGGGCCAGCTCAGGCTTGAAATGGCCCGCCGTTTGAACTTGATTGACCCTGACAAATTATCCTTCTTATGGGTCATTGATTTTCCCATGTTTGAATATGACGAAGAAGACAAACGCTGGGTGGCAATGCACCATCCGTTTACTTCACCACGGGATGAAGATGTGGCCTATTTAGACAACGACCCTGGTCAGATTAAAGCTAAAGCGTATGATATGGTGCTTAACGGTATTGAGCTAGGCGGTGGCAGCATCCGGATTTACAACCGTGACCTCCAGGAAAAGGTATTTACAGCTATCGGCCTCACCCCGGAAGAAGCCTTGGAAAAATTCGGCTTCTTGTTGGAGGCCTTTGAATATGGTACTCCGCCGCATGGTGGCATTGCCTTCGGTCTTGATCGCTTGGTCATGCTTATGGCTAAAAGAGCTTCCATTCGTGACGTAATTGCCTTCCCGAAGACCCAGAGCGCTTCCGAGCTGATGATGCAGGCACCGTCTGAGGTTGCGCCGCGGCAGCTTAAAGAACTGTTTATCAAATCTGAGGTTGTTACCCCCAAGAAGTAATGAATAGAATGGAAGAATATTCCGCTATATAAGCTCTTGCAATTGCGTGATTTATTTGATAATATTAAGTCGAACTGAAACACCACGCTCAATACCCTGCTGTGTGCGTGTAATGCCTATGTTTTGAGCCAACACTTTTACTTAGGGAGCCTGTCTCTGGTTATGGCCTGTATGCCCTGTTCGTGTTGGGGACACACAAAGTAATCAGGCGAGCACCCACCTGCCGAGGGCAGGTTCAAAACACGGGCAGTACGGCATGGTGGGGATTGAGTGGGACAGTTAAACACCAACTTATGTTGGTGTTTTTGCTTTTTTGACTAAGTTTTGCTCAGTTTTCAAGGAGTTTACCATTTTATCAAGAATAATACTTGTTAGAACCATTAGCTTTAGAAGGAGGGACAATTGTGAGATTTGCTGATTTGCGGAGCGATACCGTATAATCTGCGAGGCTGAAGCCCATGTATATTATATTGAAACCTTGGCACGAATAATAAAAGGGTGATAGAGTGGACTTGTTTTCACAAAGTTTATTTAGTAATTCAGATAAAGAACACAGGCCGCTTGCCGTAAGAATGCGCCCGCGCACACTGGATGAATATATTGGTCAGCAGGAGATAATTGGGCGAGGCAAGTTTTTGCGGCGCATGATCGAAACCGATAATGTACCTTCCATCATTTTATTTGGCCCTCCAGGTACAGGTAAAACAACACTTGCACACATTATCGCACAAACTACCGGCAGCCACTTTGAAAAACTTAATGCTGTCGCTGCCGGTACACCTGACATTCGCAAGGTGGTTGACGCGGCCAAAGAACGGTTGCGTCTGTACCAACAGCGTACAATCCTGTTTCTGGATGAAATTCACCGGTTCAATAAAAGTCAGCAGGATGTTCTCTTGCCCTATGTGGAAAACGGTACGCTTACATTAATTGGCGCTACCACGGAAAATCCTTATTTTGAAGTAAATTCACCACTGTTGTCCCGGATGCGGGTAATTCGCTTGCAGCGACTAGACGAGCAAGAGCTTGTACAAATTTTAGAGCAAGCGCTGACTGATAAGGAACGAGGCTTGGGACAGGAAAATATCGAATACAGCATGCACACACTTACTAAAATAGCAGTTGTAGCCGGCGGCGACGCGAGAACAGCGCTCAATATTCTTGAACAGGCTGCTGCTATGCTTGGTGATGATTTGGGAATGCAACTGACACCGGAAATTGTGGAAATGGTAGTGGGGGAAAAACTTCATGCTTATGATAAACGCGGCGATAATCATTATGATGTTGTGTCGGCTTTTATCAAGAGTATGCGGGGATCTGATCCTGACGCCGCACTGCATTATTTAGCCCGGATGCTTGAGGCCGGAGAAGATGTCAAATTTATTGCCAGACGAATCGTTATTTGTGCTGCTGAGGACATTGGTAATGCCGACCCCCAGGCCTTAATGATCGCCATGGCTGCCGCTGAGGCTGTCCAATTTATAGGCATGCCGGAAGGGAGGATTCCCCTGGCCCAAGCTGTTACCTACCTGGCTTGTGCTCCTAAAAGTAATGCTGCGTATGTTGGGATCGATCAGGCCCTTGCCGATGTCCGGCATCGGGATTACGGTCAAGTGCCGCCTCATTTGCGGGATTCCCATTACCGGGGTGCCAAGCAGTTGGGGCATGGCCAAGGATATTTATATCCCCATGATTTTGACGAAGGCTATGTTAACCAGCAGTATCTACCTGACAAGCTGGCTGGAAGGACGTATTACCGGCCAACGCGAAATGGATTTGAAGTCAGATTTGCCGACTATTTGCAGTATATTAAAGTAAAAAAAGACAAAAAATAAATAACCCCCCGCAGGCGCGGGGGCTTAACTTTGCGGAGGAGTAATTATTTAAAGATACCAAAAGGTTTACCAGTCGGCAGGAATTGTTTGCCGAAATGAATGTTGAGAGTTATTGCCGCTGCACCATAGAAACCCAGCAACGAAATAATGAGTTCAGACCATGCGGCTATAGTATGCCAGCCATGCCCCATACTGAAAGAATCCATAACAAGACCCAAGAAAAGGATATCAATTAAGACCAAAATGGCAAATAAAACTTTATTGGTTTCCATTGCCGCGATTGTCATGTACATTATTATGTTTGAAAGCAATTAGGTTTAAACATAAATTATACCAGAAAATAATTGGATATACAGAGTTTTGTCCGTTAAAATAAATACCTGCCTTATTATTGGAATAAGTTGAATTAGAGCATGGACAATATAATAAATACTATATAAATTAGCGCTAATAACTCTTTGACATTTGTATGTAATTTTGGTATATTTAATTCAAGAAAACCTATCATAATACTCGGAAAAGCCGAAGCGGGAGAGGTTTACAGTGAAACTGTCAACAAAAGGACGATATGGCGTTGCGGCTATGTATGACTTGGCTCTGCATTACGGACAAGGCGCTATTTCACTTAAAAGCGTGGCCCAGCGCCAGGGAATTTCTGAGCACTATCTGGAGCAGTTAATGGGCACACTGAGGAAAGCCGGTTATGTTAAAAGTGTGCGTGGCGCCCAAGGCGGCTATGCTTTAACAAAAGACCCGGCACAAATTTCGGTAGGTGATATAATCCGAACCATGGAAGGTCCAATAGCGCCAGTTGATTGCCTATTAGCCGAAGATGCGAGCAGAACTTTCTGTGAGCGGGTTAATATATGTGTAACCCGGGGGGTTTGGGCTAAGGTACGCGACAGTATTACTTCTGTGCTAGATTCTATTTCTCTCGCTGATTTATGCAGAGAAGACAAGGGACAAGGAGATGAGTAGCATGAAACGTATTTATTTTGACCATTCGGCTACTACCCCGGTTGACAGGGAAGTAGCTGACCTGATGCTGGAATATATGACTGACAAATACGGCAATCCATCCAGCGTCCATAGTTTTGGGCGGGAAACGCGCAAAGCAATTGAAGAAGCACGGGAAAAGGTTGCTGCATTAATTAATGCCAGCCCTAACGAGATCTTCTTTACCAGTGGCGGTACTGAAGGCGACAACCTGGCAATTAAAGGTGTAGCTTATGCCAACCGCAAGAAAGGCAATCATATAATAACTACTCAAATCGAGCATCATGCTGTTCTCCATACATGCGAGTACCTTGAGAAGCAAGGTTTTACCGTCACCTATTTACCGGTTGACGAACATGCTATGGTACGTATGGAAGACCTAAAAAACGCCATTACTGACAAGACAATTCTTATCAGTGTCATGTTTGCCAATAACGAAGTAGGAACAATTCAGCCCATTAAAGAAATTGGGCAATTAGCTAAAGAAAAAGGAATTTACTTTCACACGGACGCCGTTCAAGTTGCCGGCAACTATCCAATTGACGTTAAAGAGTTAAACATAGATTTACTTACTCTGTCTGGCCATAAGTTCTATGCCAGTAAAGGGATTGGAGCCCTGTACATCCGCCGCGGCGTAAAAATCGAAGAAATTCAGCATGGTGGCGGGCATGAACGCAATATGCGCGCCGGCACAGAAAACGTACCGGGAATTGTCGGTTTGGGTAAGGCTGCTGAAATTGCCAAGCGGGATATGGAGAAAAAAGTTACATATATTCAAGGTTTGCGTGACAAACTGATTGCTGGCGTTATGGAAAAAATTCCTCATGTCAAGCTCAATGGCCATCCTGAATGTAGAATGCCGGGCAACGCCAATTTTAGTTTCCTATATATTGAAGGCGAGTCACTCTTACTTAATTTGGACTTAAAGGGAATAGCCGCTTCCAGTGGTTCAGCTTGTACTTCGGGTTCTCTTGATCCATCCCATGTATTACTGGCCATGGGCTTAACTCACGAAGTGGCGCATGGATCTCTCCGGGTTTCGCTTGGCCGTGGCAACACCGAAGAAGATATTAATTACTTTCTTGAGGTAGTGCCGGAAATCGTAGAGCGGCTCCGCAGCATGTCGCCGCTTTACGGCAGCGCTGCTGAATTTAAGCCGTCGAATCCTTGTACCCATTGTCATCATCAGTAATTATCGGGAGGAGAGGATATAATGTATACTGAAAAAGTTATGGACCATTTCACCAACCCCCGTAACGTAGGTGAAATAAAGAATGCCAGCGGCGTTGGCGAAGTGGGAAACGCCAAATGCGGTGATATTATGCGCATATATTTACAAGTCGATAACGATATAATTACTGACGTTAAATTTAAAACGTTTGGTTGTGGCGCAGCCATTGCTACTAGCAGTATGGTGACAGAAATGGTTAAAGGAAAAACACTGGATGAGGCATTAGAAATTTCCAATCAAGCAGTTGCTGAAGCGTTAGGCGGGCTGCCTCCAGCCAAGATGCACTGTTCTAACCTTGCTGCCGACGCGCTGCATGAGGCTATTAAAGACTACATTGCCAAAAAAGGAAAGTGATTATTAGTGGCTGACAAACCACGAGTGGTTGTAGCCATGAGCGGAGGGGTGGACAGTTCTTTAACTGCCGCCCTTCTTGTTCATCAAGGCTATGATGTAATCGGTGCAACAATGCAGATATGGGAAAAAGACCAGACGGGGAATGATCCGGACAGCCGGGGCTGTTGTTCGCTGTCGGCTGTTGATGACGCCCGCCGGGTGGCCAATAAACTCGGTATCCCTTATTATGTACTTAACTTCCGGGAGATGTTCCAGAAAACAGTAATCAATTATTTTATGGCTGAGTATTCGGCCGGTAGAACACCTAATCCGTGTATTGCCTGTAACCGGTATGTAAAATTTGAAGGACTGCTGAATAAAGCGCTGGCGCTTGGCGCTCAGTATGTGGCGACAGGCCACTATGCCCAAATCATATATGATGAAGAGCGGCAGCGGTATATTTTACGTAAAGGCGTAGATCCGGCCAAAGATCAGTCTTATGCGCTTTATCATCTTAATCAGCGCACGTTGCGCCATTTTTTAATGCCATTGGGCAGTTTTAACAAGACAGAAACAAGAAGAATGGCGAAAAAACTGGGACTGTCGGTCGCAGATAAGCCTGACAGCCAAGAGATATGCTTTGTTCCCAATGATGATTATAAAGCTTTTCTTAAAGATCGGATACCTGAATCGTTAAAACCGGGAAATATTGTAGATACTGCCGGTAATATTATCGGCAAACACCAAGGGGTTCAGCTTTATACCATTGGGCAACGTAAGGGATTAGGGCTGGCGGTTGGCAAACCGCTTTATGTCGTGGCGCTTGACGCTGAACGTAATGAAGTTGTGGTCGGCTCTGACGAGGATGTTTTTGCTGTCGAGCTCATTGCCGGTGACCTAAACTTTATTACTATCGATAATTTGGACAAGCCGCTTACAGTAGAAGCTAAAATCAGATATAGTGCGCCGCCAGCCCCGGCTACTGTAATCCCCCTTGAAAACGGACTGGTAAATGTTACCTTTACAACACCGCAACGGGCAATTACTCCCGGCCAATCAGTTGTATTTTATCATGGCGATATCGTTGTTGGCGGCGGAATAATTGCCAAGGTTGTAAAGTAACCATCAAACAGATAAATTTATAATATCCTGTTTAAATGATATAAACAGCCTCAAATTGGGTCATAATAATAATACAATCTGTTGTGGAGGCCTAGCATGCAAAAACTACGTCAATTATTTGGCCTACCGGTACTTATTACCGGAACCGGCGCACAGATTGGAGAGGTACAGGAAGTAATTGTCGATTTGGAACAGGCTGCTGTGCGCGGTATTGTTCTTGCCGGCGCTAACTGGTTTACAAACGACCAGGGCATTGTGTTTGAAGACTTATTCCGGGTGGGCCGGGATGCGGTAATGGTTAGAGCCAGTTATGCCCTGCGGAATTTAACTCCCGCGATGATGCCCGGAACTATTTATTATTCGCGCGACGTGCTGGATAAGCAAATATACACTGATACCGGATTAAACCTGGGTATGTTGGTTGACATTGCTTATGATGGTATTACTGGTGAAATAAAGGCTTACGAAGTTTCCGACGGCCTTATCACTGATTTGCTCTATGGTCGCAAAACTATGCCTTTACCGCAAGCACAAGTTGTTGGTCAGGATAAATTAATTGTTCCAGACACTATGACCAATCTTCTTATACCTGAATCTAAGCAAGTGTGAGGTGTAAGTTTCATGACAACTTGTCCTGTATGCGGGCAACGCGGAATAGGCAAAGTCGGTGCCGACCAGTACTACTGCTGTGACTGCTGTATAGAGTTTTCGGTACGAAACCAAGACATAAAAATTTTCAATGTTGAGGTGGATGGTACTTTAACTCTATATAATGATTTAGTGCAGGGTAGTACTGTTAATCTAGAGGTACAGAAGGGGTGATATGATGCGCAGTAAGTTTTGGCAAGGCTTGGTTTGGGGTGGACTTGTAGGAACAGCACTCGGCGCCATCATAGGTCCCATGGCTAAACCGCAGAAAAAGCCATTATTGGAGCGCAGTGCTGACGCGGTTACCAATACTACCCGTGACCTGATGAAAGGGGCACGCCGGGCAAGACGGCGGTTGATGAAAAAGCTGGATTAATAATGTCCGGTAATATGGAGGCCTGTGTGGTCTCCTTTTTTTATCCTGACAGAAAGTATAACTCTCTGCCAGGATAAGGGCAACATCGGCTTCCGCTTTCGCCAAAGGCTCGGCGCAAGCCGTGTTTTCTTTATTGATGAGGTGGGAATATGCAACTGACTAAACATCACTTTCGCCTTGTTGTTATTATTCTGTTTTTATTGGGAACTGTTTATTTCCTTTGGCTGGTGCATAATAGTCTATATCCATTTTTCATCGCCCTAGTACTTGCTTATTTGCTTAATCCTTATGTGTGTTACCTTGAAGACAAAGGCTTATCCAGAGGATGGGCGATCACGTTGGTATACATCATCTTATTTGGCATTATTATTTTAGGCGGTGCACGCCTGATGCCTATTTTCGTGAGAGATTTGGAAAGCTTTGCGAAAGAACTGCCACATATACTTGGCAAAGGTGAAGAGTTGTTTTATCAGATTCAAAGTCACTATCAAAACTCGGTATTGCCCTATTCCATACGGGCATCAATTGATGATTTCTTTTTGTTGTTGCAACAGGAGGGACAATCGTTCGCCGGCAATTTAGCCGATGGCCTAGTTGGACTGATTACCCATTTTATAGGGTTAGCCATTACTCCCATACTGGCCTTTTACCTCTTACATGATTGGCGAAACATTAAAGAAGAGATAATCCTTCTGATTCCCGGCCGCTGGCGGCATGAATTCATTTTGGCGCTTAAAGACATTGATAAAGTGTTAAGCGGTGTGATCAGGGGGCAGATTACTGTAGCAATAATTGTTGGTGTGCTGGTAAGCACCGGATTATATTTTCTTAATGTACCGTTTGCCCTGCTTATTGGCATTACCGCCGGTTTACTTGACGTTATTCCCTATTTTGGCGCATTTATTGGGGCTGCGCCGGCGGTTATGCTGGCTTTGTTAGAATCACCTCTACTGGCTTTGAAGGTGGGAATTTTATTTTTAATTATTCATCAGTTAGAAGGCAGTATTATATGCCCTAAAATACTAGGGGAAAACGTGGGCTTACATCCGCTGACAGTAATTTTCTTTTTGTTTGCCGGTGGTGAGCTGTTTGGTGTAACCGGCATGTTGCTGGGCGTACCGGTGGCAGCGGCGGGAAAGGTTCTGCTAAAACACGGTATTAAGTTGCTTCTATAGCCTAATGTGTACACCAAATATTGACACTAAATCTTAAATTATAGTATAATTCCAGAATAATGGATTAAATTTAACATATTGGAGCTGATTACGTTGAAACAATTGACCGGAAACGAAATAAGAAAAATGTTTCTGGATTTTTTTGCTAGTAAAGACCATCTGATTCAGTCCAGTTATTCGCTTATTCCGGAAAACGACCCAACCCTGCTCCTGATTGGTGCTGGTATGGCGCCGTTTAAGCCTTTTTTCACCGGGAAAATGAAGCCACCTCATCCGCGAATTTCTACCTGCCAAAAATGCGTCCGCACCGGCGATATCGAAAACGTCGGTCGTACTGCCCGCCATCATACTTTTTTCGAAATGTTGGGAAATTTTTCATTTGGTGACTATTTTAAAAAAGAGGCCATTGCCTGGGCCTGGGAATTTTTAACCGAATATTTGGAACTGCCGAAAGAAAAACTATGGATTACCATACACACCAGCGATGATGAGGCTTTTGAAATTTGGCACAATGACATAAAAGTTCCAGCTGAACGCATTATCCGGCTGGAAGATAACTTCTGGGAAATTGGCCCTGGGCCCTGCGGTCCATGCTCGGAAATTCATATTGATTTAGGTGAAGAACGGGGCTGTGGTAAGCCAGATTGTGCTGTGGGTTGCAACTGTGACCGGTTTTTGGAAATTTGGAACTTGGTATTTACCCAGTTTAACCGGGATGAAGCCGGCAATTATACACCACTGGCAAAGAAAAATATCGATACTGGTGCTGGTCTGGAACGCATTGCTTCGGTCCTGCAAAATAAACGTTCAAATTTTGAGACTGATTTATTATATCCAATTATTGAATATGCCGCCAAAGTGGCAGGTGTAACTTACGGTCAATCGCCAAAGACAGATGTTTCATTAAAAGTAATCGCTGACCATGGTCGCAGCATGGCTGTTATGATTGGCGACGGCGTGCTCCCGTCTAACGAAGGGCGGGGCTATGTCCTGAGAAGAATTTTACGCCGGGCGGTCCGCCATGGTAGGTTAATGGGCATTGAGAAGCCGTTTCTTACAGACATTGTTGATGTAGTGACCACTATTTTTTCCCAGCCTTATCCTGAACTCAATGACAAAAAAGCATATATTAAGAAAGTCATTCAATTAGAAGAAGAACGCTTCCATACCACCCTGGCTCAAGGGATTGAACTCTTAAACAAACATATTCTGGAGCTGAGCCAAGCCGGACAGACTGTGCTTGATGGCGCGTCGGCTTTCAAACTTTATGATACTTACGGATTCCCATGGGAGCTTACCGAAGAAATACTAAGTGAACATAACATGACTTTGGACAAACAGGGATTTGACCAGGCCATGGCCGAACAGCGTGAACGAGCCCGCGCTGCCCGCCAGGACAGTGAAGAAAAAATCACGATACCTGATTTGTCAGGTATCGTGACTGAAGCCCTTAGTTACCAGCCTGACACCGAAAATGCCAAAATCGTTTTGCTTCTAAAAGACGGTAAAGTTGTTACCGAAGCTTTTGACGGTGACGAGGTAGCAGTCATTTTGGATGTTACCCCATTTTACGCTGAGGGTGGCGGTCAAATCGGCGACACTGGTTCAATTATCAGTTCGCTAGGCAAAATGGAAGTTGTTAATACCCGCAAACTGCCTGACGGAACAATTTATCACCTGGGACAAATTGCCGAAGGTTCACTTAAAACTGGTGAATTGGTTAAAGTGAGTGTCGATTACGCAAGACGCAGGAATATTTCCCGCAACCATACGGCCACTCACTTGTTACATGCTGCTTTAAAACAGGTTTTGGGCGGACATGTTAACCAGGCCGGTTCATCGGTAGACAACAGCCGGCTACGGTTTGATTTCACCCACTTTGCCCCTGTTACTACCGAACAGTTGGCTGAAGTCGAAAAATTAGTGAATGATGTAATTCTCGATAATGTTAGTGTCGGTATTATTGAAACTACCCAGAACTTAGCCAAAGAGATGGGCGCAATGGCCCTATTTGGCGAAAAATACGGGGAACGGGTACGAGTAGTTGTTGTTGACGGCTTCAGCAAAGAACTTTGTGGTGGTACACATGTAGCAGCAACAGCTGAGATTGGCTTGTTCAAAATTGTAAGTGAAGCAGGCATTGGGGCAGGCATACGCCGTATTGAAGCTGTTACCGGCTATGGAGCACATGAATATTTAAAAGCGCAAAATGACCTTATCAAAGAAGCGGCAGCAGCCCTAAAAACCCGACCGGAAGAAATAGTAGCCCGTATTGATATACTCAATGGGCGTGTCCGCGAGTTGGAAAAAGAAGTAAGTACTTTACATACTAAGCTGGCAAAAAATGAGGTACAGGATCTTCTAACCAGAGTTAAAGACATTAACGGCGTTCAAGTAGTAATCGGCCAAGTGGCGGCAACAGACATGGAAAATCTGCGGGCTACCAGTGATATGGTGCGTGACCGCTTAAAGTCCGGCGTAGTAGTATTAGGAGCTGTGAGTGGAGAAAAAGTTAATTTCGTAGTTATGGCTACTGCCGACTGTGTGGCTAAGGGCATCCATGCCGGCAATATCGTAAAAGAAACCGCCAAAGTCGCTGGCGGCGGCGGTGGCGGGAGACCGGACATGGCCCAAGCTGGCGGCAAACAGCCGGATAAAATTGGCGAAGCGTTGCAGGCTGCTGAAAAAGTTATCCAATCACAAATTAAATAATTACCTATGCAGGCAGGTTCCGTACCTGCCTGTAAAAATTTAAATAAATCTAACAGGAAAAATATAGTGGCAAGTAGAATATATCTGTTAATACTTTGTAGATAATATAAGGGAGGAGGAGGCTTCATGACCAACATATCTCAAGAAACAATGATGTTTAAAGTAGATAATGATGAAACCAATGCAGCCGAAGTAATCCTGACTACTGTTTACCAGTCTTTGAAAGAAAAAGGCTATAATCCAATAAATCAGTTGGTCGGGTACCTTTTATCCGGTGACCCGACATATATAACTAGCCATAATGGTGCCCGCAGTTTAATTCGCAAGTTGGAACGCGATGATATCATTGAGGAGTTAGTGCGGGCCTATCTTAAAGACCGGTAAATGGAATACCGTGAGCTTGGCCGAACAGGTCTTATTGTTTCTAGACTTTGTTTTGGCGGACTGACTATTGGCCCTTTGCAGTCAAATCGGCCATTGGCCGAAGGAGTTGCCGTCATCCAGGCAGCACTTGACGCAGGGGTCAATTTTATTGACACCGCAGAATTGTACCGGACCTATCCCTACATACGGGAGGCAATAACGGGAGTTAACGAGGATGTAGTGATTGCTTCAAAATCGTATGCCTATACCTATGACGGTATGCGATCAAGTGTTGAAAATGCATGTCGGGAATTACAGCGTGGCTATATTGATATTTTTTTACTTCATGAACAGTCATCCCGTATGACTCTCAAAGGCCATGCCGATGCGTTGCACTATTTAGCTGATGCAAAACGCCAAGGGCTTGTCAGGGCAATCGGCGTATCTACCCATACTGTTGATGTAGTACGGGCGGCAGCGTTAATTGAGGAGATCGATGTAATTCATCCCATAATAAACCTAAAAGGTATTGGTATCACGGACGGCACTGCGGAAGATATGCTGGCTGCTATACAGTTGGCAACTGATTGTGGTAAAGGTATATATACCATGAAAGCATTAGGCGGCGGGCATTTGAATCATATGGCCAACCAGGCTTTTGCTTGGGTATTGGCTCAGAATGGCATAACATCAGTGGCCGTAGGCATGCAGACAATCGACGAGGTAATGCTCAACACGGCAATATTTTCTGGACAAGTTCCGGACAGTAGCCTTTGGGATAAAGTAGCTAAAGCGCCAAGACGGTTACTAGTGGAGGACTGGTGTGCCGGTTGTGGTCAATGTGCACTGCATTGCCCCATGGGAGCAATGACCGTCAATGGCGGCAAAGCGATCCCTGATCCCAAACGCTGTGTGCTATGTGGCTATTGCGGCGCATACTGTCCGGAGTTTTGTTTGAAAATTGTATAATGTTTGGTAAAACATTCATTTTCATGAATAATTTGGAGGATATATGCGCATACTAGCACTTGATGTTGGGGACAAAACCATTGGTGTAGCAGTTAGTGATGAACTAAAACTGACAGCTCAAGGGGTTGAAGTCATCAGACGGACATCTCTAGATAAAGACTTCACGCGGATTAATGAACTTATTGCTCAGTTTCGTGTAGGGCTTATTATCATTGGGTTGCCCAAAAACATGAATGGTACTATCGGACCGCGCGGTGAACTTGTTAAAGAATTTGGCGCGGCGATGGCCCAAGCTGTGCCAAATGTTGAGATCAAATTTTGGGATGAACGCCTGTCTACCGTTGCGGCTGAGAAGTCTCTGATAGCCGCCGATGTAAGCCGGGCCAAACGGCGACAGATTATTGACAAAATGGCGGCTGTTTTCATTTTGCAAGGTTATCTTGACAGTTTGTCGCGTGTATAACCCTTCCTTTTGTGCCAGAGGTTTCCTTGACAGGATAAGTTTTCTAGTATAAAATTACATTGCGTATGAGTAAAATGAGGTGATTGAAAATGTCAGATCAAGAAAAAGATGATATTATGGATTATGACGATGAGCCCGTAGTAGTTATGACTGATGAAGATGGTAACGAATATTACTATCGCGAAGATATGATTATCCCCATCGGCGAAAAGCGTTATGCCATATTAGTGCCGATTGAAGTTGACGAAGACGGTTGCGGTTGCGGCGATGATGATTGCGGCTGCGGCTGTGGTGATGATGAGACTGACGTCTTTATTGCCCGTATTGATGTTGATGAAAACGGTGAAGAGATTTATGTAGACCCGACTGATGAAGAATTTGAACAAGTTCGTCAGGCTTACGAAGATATGGTTGCCGAAGAAGAGGAAGAGTAAAAGAAGCCGAGCAGGCTTCTTTTTTTGCCCTGACAGAAAGTATAACTTTCTGCCAGGATAAGGGCAACATCGGCTTCCGCTCTCGCCAAAGGCTCGGCGCAAGCCGTGTTTTCTTTAGCTTTGTTTATTAACAATGTTGTTGTATGTTATAATAAACAATCCAAAATTAATTCGACGAAAGGGGGATAGTGAATGCTAATCCTGAGCAATTCAGGTACAAAAAAAGCTATTGTCGGAATATTATTTGTCACAATTATTGCCATTGGCGCCATGCTTGGCTGGATACTTACTCAGCCTGTCGGCGGCGCCGGAGAACCGGTGATGTTTACTATTAAGCCTGGCACTCCAACTAAAAATATCGCTGAAGAGCTAAAAAAGCAAAATTTGATCAAAAATGCGCTTGCGTTTCGGATTGCCGCTAAACTTCAGGGAGTGGAAAATTCGTTACAGGCCGGGGAATATGCGTTTAGTCCGGATATGTCACTACGGAAAATGCTGGTCATGATGTCACAGGGTCAAACGGCTTATCAGCAATTTACTATTCCCGAAGGATATACTGTGGATCAAATTGCCAGCTTGCTGGCAGAAAAACAGCTGGTGAACCCGGACAAGTTTAAAGCACTGGCTAAAGATTTTGCACCATTTCCTTATATGAAGGCTACTCCGGGCACCCAATATAGTGTTGAAGGCTTTATTTTTCCTGATACTTACCGGGTGCCCAAAGGTATAAGCGAAGAGGAATTACTGGCCATGATGGTTAATCAGTTTGATGCCAAACTCACTCCTGAGCTGCGGCAGCGAGCTGCCGAGCTGGGCTTATCGATACGGGAAGTAATTATTATGGCTTCGCTGGTGGAAAAAGAAGCTAAGCTTAATGAAGAACGGCCGATAATCGCCGGCGTATTTGCCAACAGGTTAAAACAAGGTATGCCTTTGCAGTCTTGCGCTACTATTCAATATATCTTGGGTTATCCAAAACCTGAACTAACCATTCAGGATACCCAGATAACCTCACCGTATAATACCTATCAAATTCCAGGGTTGCCCCCCGGGCCTATCGCCAATCCTGGGAACGCTTCCATCAAGGCCGTGCTGTATCCCGCCAACACTGATTATTTATATTTTGTTGCCGATAAGCAGGGCAAACATCACTTTAGCAAGAGTTATGAAGAACATTTAATTACAATTAATCAGGTGCAAATATAAATGGACAAGCTTAGCAATATATTATCTGTAATGGAAGACTACGCAGTCAAGCATGGTATACCGATATTAAGTAAGGAAAATGGTAAACTGTTGCAAGAAGTGGCGTCCGCAATTCAGCCTGCGTCAGTTTTGGAAATAGGTACAGCGATTGGTTATTCAACTCTACTGCTAACTGCTACTATAGCGTCAGGTGGCAAAATAACTACAATTGAGCAAAATACCGAACGGATTGAGATTGCCAGGCAATTTTTGTCTCAGGCGGGTGTTTTAAATCAGGTAGAAATAATTGCTGGCGACGCCGGGCAAATTGTGTCTAGGCTTGCCGGTTATTTTGACTTGGTATTTATTGATGCTGCTAAGGGCCAGTATCTTGATTATTTGCACAAAGTTATGGATAAACTGTCTCCAGGAGCCGTTGTGATTGCCGATAATGTGCTGTTCCGGGGCTGGGTGTCTGATGATAAAGTACCGCCCAAACGGTTCCGTACTATCGTTAAACGTCTTAGAGCCTACCTTGACTTTGTGGATTCCGACCCACGCTTTAAAACAACTATTTGGCACATTGGCGATGGTATGGCTGTATCGTATTATCAGGGAGAGACTAAAACATGAAAAAACCGGAACTTCTTGCGCCTGCAGGAAATTTAGAGAAACTTAAGATGGCGCTCATTTATGGCGCCGACGCCGTATATATGGGTGGAAAAGCATTTGGCTTAAGAGCGTTTAGCGATAACTTCAGCCATGATGAACTTAAGCAAGGTATTACTTTCGCCCATAGTCTTAATAAAAAAGCTTACATAACCGTTAATATTTTTCCCCATAATGACGATTTGCCCGAACTGCCTGATTATATAAAGTCGGTTTCTGCTATGGGCGCTGACGGCATTATCGTGTCTGACTTGGGGGTATTTCGTATTGCCCGCCAAGTAAATCCGGCTCTGCCTATACATATCAGTACCCAGGCTAATAGCACTAATTGGTCAACTGTCCGGTTCTGGCAAGAGTTAGGCGCGGCGCGAGTCGTGCTGGCCAGAGAACTCTCACTTGAAGATATAAGGGGTATTAGGCAAAAGGTTGATATTGAACTGGAAGCCTTTGTGCACGGTGCCATGTGTATGTCTTATTCGGGGCGGTGCCTGATAAGTAATTATCTAACCGGGCGGGATGCCAACCGGGGCGAGTGTGCTCAGCCCTGCCGCTGGAAGTATTACTTAATGGAAGAAAGCCGCCCAGGCGTATATCTGCCTGTTCTTGAGGACGAGCGGGGAACCTATATCTTTAATTCCAAAGATTTGTGCCTTATCGGTCATTTGCCAGAACTGATTGAAAGTGGCCTCAACAGTTTCAAAATTGAAGGCCGGATGAAAAGCGTGCATTATGTCGCCACAGTAGTCAAGGTTTACCGTGAAGCTATTGACAGCTACGCTGCGTTCCCGGACGCTTTTCGTGTTAAACAGGAATGGCTTGAGGAACTGCAAAAAGTTTCCCATCGAGAATATACTACTGGTTTTTATTTTAACAAAACAACTGAACAAGACCAAATTTACACTTCGTCCAGCTATATTCAGACCCATGATTTTGTAGGGCTGGTCAAAGAGTATAATCCTTCAACCAGTATGGCGATAGTTGAGCAGCGTAACAATATGAAGATCGGTGATGAAATTGAAATAATGCAGCCTGGTCAGGAAAACTTTACGCAAACTATTACAGCGATGTTTAATGATGAAGGTAATCCAATTGAAGTAGCGCCTCACCCCCAGCAGATGCTAACTATGCCGGTATCTAAGCCGGTATCGCCATATGCTATGTTGAGGCGACAGGATCCAAGGAGAACCCGGCTATGATGCGCACAGCAGCTAAACCCATCTATATTCAGGTTGAGCCTAAGCATGTTAACTACATCAACCGAATTATGGAAGGATATGAATATCTGGGTGTTGTCAGCACACTAGACCGAACGGCCGGGATATTGGTAATACGCGCAACACCTGACACCGCTGGCGAAGTGTATGACATACTAGCACATCTTCCTATTTCAGTACAATATGTTGAACGCTGAATAACTATTTGCGGCAAAAAGCCATACTATACCTATCTAATCATAGAAGGTGGCAGTATGGCTTATTCCAGTTCGCGGATTGACAGGCTGGTTTTATTTTTTTTCATCGTGTCAGGACTGCTGGTAATACGGCTTTTCTATCTTCAGGTTATTTATGCTCCTCAGTTGGCGTTAGAAGGACTTAGTATTCGCGTACAGGAATTGCCTGTAGATGTTGCCAGAGGGGAAATATTAGACCGTAACCGCTTGCCGCTTACCAATACTACTCAGCAATACAGCATCGTAGTTTTTCCTGGGCAAATTAATAATATGATAGAAACATTGGCAAAACTTGATAATGTGGCTGCTTTACCACGTAAACAAGTTGAAGCCAAATTACGGCGTTTAAACGGCAGTGAATATCCCTTTAGATTAGTTGACGGCATAGATAGTAGCGTTGCCCAGAAAATAAACGAATTACAAATACCCGGAATTGTAGCAGTAGCAGAAAAAGTCCGTTATGGTTACGGAACCCTGGCAGCACATGTGGTCGGTTACATCAATTCTGCTGATAATAAAGGGGTAAGCGGAATTGAAGGCATGTACGATGACTTGTTACGCGGCAGCCAGCCGGAATACGTGGCTGCAGTCGTTGATGCCAGCCAGCAGCTTATACCCGGCCTTGGCTATAAGCGAATGAAATTTACAATCGGTAACCGGGAAAATAATGTTGTTTTAACTATCGATAAAGAGATCCAGCAAAAAGTTGAAGATATCATGGACCGCACGATCGAGAAAGGTGCAGTAGTAGTTATGCGTCCCAATACAGGAGAAATACTGGCCATGGCTTCACGGCCGACATTCGATGCAAATAATTTGAGTAAGTATTTGGCTCAGGACAGCGCACCGTTACTAAATCGTTCTGTTTCAGCTTACCAACCCGGATCAGTATTTAAGTTGGTAGTAGCGGCTGCCGCACTGGAAAACAAAACGGTTACTATGGATGACGTATTCTTTGACCCTGGCTATATTGATGTAAACAATGTCAGGTTTCAGGGATGGGACTACGACCAAGCCCCTAAAGGGCGGCTGACAATTACCCAAGCTATGGCCCATTCCAGCAACCCGGTGTTTATTCAAATCGCGTTAAAATTGGGACCCGAAAAGCTCATTGCCATGGCCAAAAAACTTGGCTATGGCTCACGGACTAAACTTGATTTTTCGAATGAAAATGAAGGCAATTTACCAGAACCGGACCAGCTATACCCTGGTGATTTGGCAAACTTAGCCATTGGTCAGGGATTTTGTGAGGCTACTCCGGTACAATTAGCGCAAACAGTAGCAACTATTGTCAATGACGGTATCAAAGTGGACCCATATATTGTGAGTGCCCTTACCAACCCGGAAGGAGCTACGATAAAAAGCTTTCAGCAACCTCATCCCAGTTCACGGGTAATGTCGCGGAAGACGGCGGAAAGACTACGGGAAATGATGGCTGCTGTTACTCATTATGGTACTGGCCAGGCCGCCTATGTTGAAGGTTATGGTTCGGCCGGTAAGACAGGGTCAGCTGAAACCGGCCGGATAAACGCTGCCGGCCGAGGAATAAACCATGCTTGGTTTGCTGGTTATACTCCGCTTGAGCACCCGAAATATGTTATTGTGGTCTTTGTGGAGGAAGGAATGTCTGGTGGCAATGTTGCTGCTCCAATTTTTCGGGATATAGCCGAAGCTATTTTGAAAAATTAATATCACAAAAGATCAAGGAACTGCTAGAGGATATAAGGCTGTAAGCCCAGTTTCTAGTAGTCAAATTACAAAATATATGCTAAAATGTAAAAGTTAGTGTATGAATATATATTTAACTAATATAAGAGAGTCCTGAGTTTAGATTCAAGGATAGATGTGCTGGAGATGATTGGGTGAAGACATATACACGGCAAGTACTAGTCATTCACGGACCTAATTTGAATTTGCTCGGTAAACGCGAGCCGGAAGTATATGGTGCTACTACACTTAACGACATTAATGACATGTTAAAGAAGCGCGCCAGCCAACTAGGCTTAGAATTGACTATTGTTCAGACCAATCATGAAGGAGTCATGGTTGAAACCATCCAGCAGGCTCAAGATATATTTGCCTGTATTGTCATCAATGCGGCTGCGTTTACACATTACAGTATTGCTGTCCGGGATGCTCTGGCTGCAGTAAGTGTTCCCGCAATCGAGGTACATTTATCTAACATTTACCGGCGGGAACAATTCCGTCATCATTCGGTGATATCGCCGGTAGTAGTAGGCCAGATAGCAGGATTTGGCGCCGACAGCTACTTGTTGGCCCTTGAGGCTGCATCCCGTCTAATAAGGAGCGAATAATACATGGTACGGCGTTTAGCACGGCTGCGCGAACTAATGACTGCCAATAACCTTGACGGCATGATTGTAACAAAACCGGAAAACCGACGGTACTTTAGCGGCTTTACCGGATCTGCCGGAATACTGATTATCGGACTCCAATCGCAAAAATTGCTCACAGATTTCCGGTATATTGAGCAAGCTAAGCAACAGTCGCCACTTTATGAAATTGTCCGACACGGTTCTATTCCTTATGAAATTCTGGCGGAAACAATAAAAAAACTGGGATTAACCCGTATCGGGTTCGAAAGTGATTTTGTAACCTGGGAAGCTCACCAAAAGCTAAGCGATTATATCTTAGACGCAAAATTGGCGCCTGTTAAACTGGATGAACTTAGAATGGTCAAAGACCCCTCCGAACTGAATTTACTAAAAAAAGCCGTTGAAATTGCTGATAACGCGTTTCAGGCTGTGCTCAAAGTAATTACACCTGGAATAACCGAGCAAGAAATTGCTCTTGAGCTTGAATATCAGATGCGTAAACTCGGTTCCGAAAAACCGGCTTTTGATACCATTGTGGCTTCCGGAATCAGAGGAGCGCTACCGCATGGCCGTGCTTCCGGTAAGCCCATCGCCGCCGGTGATTTTATAACTATGGATTTTGGTGCGGTGTATCAAGGGTACCATTCTGATATGACCAGAACGGTTGTGGCAGGAAAAGCCACAACTAAACAGCGTGAAATATATAATATTGTATTAACTGCCCAGTTAGCAGGAATTAATGCAGTAAGGGCCGGCAAAACCGGCAAGGAAATCGATCAGGTAGCCAGGCAGGTAATTGCTGATGCTGGCTATGCTGAATATTTTGGCCATGGTTTAGGACATGGTGTTGGGCTTTTTATACACGAAGACCCCAGATTATCACCAACTGGTGAGATCAAGCTGGCTGAAGGTATGGTAGTGTCTGTTGAACCCGGGATTTATCTTCCCGATTGGGGAGGCATACGTATTGAAGATTTAGTGGTGGTTTCTGCTGCCGGCTGCACAATTCTTACTGCCAGCAGCAAAGAGCTAATAGAATTATACTAATTGACCGAACAATGGGGAGGCTTATGAATGATTTCAAGTAATGATTTTCGTACAGGGGTAACAATTGAAATTGATAATGATGTCTGGCAGGTAGTCGATTTCCAACACGTAAAACCAGGTAAAGGAGCAGCATTTGTACGGGCAAAATTGAAAAATGCCCGTACCGGCGCTGTGGTTGAACGAACCTTTAATGCCGGTGAAAAATTGCCGAAAGCACATGTTGATCGCCGTGAAATGCAGTATTTGTATGAGAGTGATGGCATGTACAATTTGATGGATAATGAGACTTATGAACAGATTGCGTTGTCTGCTGAACAAATGGGCGATGCCTGCAAATTCTTAAAAGAAAATATGAACATAGCTGTATTGTTCTTTCAAGGCAATGTTATCGGCGTCGATTTACCATTGTCAGTTGAACTTACCGTTGTCGAAACCGATCCCGGCATTCGCGGCGATACCGCTACTGGCGGCACTAAGCCGGCTAAACTGGAAACCGGGCATGTTGTGCGCGTGCCTTTGTTTATCAATGTTGGTGAAGTACTAAGAATTGATACCCGTACCGGCGAATACATTGAACGTGCCTAACGGCTGCTAGACCATCAAGCCCCCTGAAGTTATGTTTTAATAAGCATTGGATATACTACAAGTAGTATCCTATGCTAAGAACATAGCTAAAGGGGGTTTAATTTTATGAGAAATCTTAAAGAAAAAGTGGCCTATTTACACGGGTTAACGCAAGGGCTTAATGTCAACGAACATTCATCTGAAGGCAAGTTATTGCTCAATATTATTGACGTACTTGACTCTTTCGCCGAAGAAGTCCATAGTGTGAATTTAGCGCAAATGGAACTGGAAGAGTATGTAGAGTCGATTGATGAAGATTTAACCGACCTCGAAGAACAGATATATGAAGAAGATTTTGACAGTGATGAGGATGAAAATGACAACATATATGAAGAGTCCTATGATGACGATATGGTTGAAGTAGCTTGTCCATCGTGTCATGAATTAGTTACGTTTGAATCTGATATTTTAGACGATGATGACGATATTGAAGTTACCTGCCCGTACTGTGGCGGCGTAGTATATGATAACACCTTGGACATCTCTGCCGATAACGTGCATGATACCAAAGACTCGGGTCATATAATGCATCCCGGCGTATAAAAGATATTGATTCAGGATAATAACTAAGCATCCGCTAGTATACAGGGACTTGGCGCAAGCCAAGTCTTTCTTATTTTTTTAGCATAAACTGCTTTTTTAAACATATCTATGTAAAGAAAGCATGAGCAAAGACTAAGACAAGTCGCCTTCTTAATATATCTCAATATATAAGGACGGAAAAGATTGATGAGGAATATCCAATCTATTTTATCTGAACACATTTACCCTGTATTACCTCCAGGCATTGTTCAATTGATTATGTCCTTACCGCCCAGCGTGTTGACTAAGATCACTGAAATCCGTCTAAGAGCCAATCAACCGTTATTACTTGTGCTGGACCTTCACGACATTATGGTGGCTGAATCCGGTCATGTAAGCGGAGAATCACAGGCTTACCGCTGCAGCCGTGATGATTTGATTAAAACATTTCAACTAATTTGCAAAAATTCTGTTTATGCCTTTGAACAGGAACTAAGGCTAGGTTATTTGACTATTAACGGCGGACACCGGGTTGGTTTGGCCGGACAGGTAACAACCTTTGATGGAACGATAAAAGCACTTAAAAATATTAGTTCGCTAAATATCCGTTTAGCCAGAGAGGTGCCTGGGTGTGCAGACAATATAATTCCTTTTGTGGTGGCCGGTGGTCGCAGGATATTAAATACACTCATTATATCACCGCCACGCTGTGGGAAAACCACAATTCTCCGTGACCTACTACGACAGCTGAGCACTGGTAAACCCGCGCTTAGTATTCCCGGAGTTCAAGTCGGCTTGGTTGATGAACGATCAGAGATTGCTGCCTGCCAAAACGGAATTCCCAGCGTGGATTTAGGTCCGCGCGTTGATGTGCTTGACGCTTGTCCCAAAGCGAGTGGACTATTAATGTTAATTAGGTCTATGGCTCCGGACGTTGTGGCCACCGACGAGCTGGGGCGGGCTGAAGATGCTGATGCCGTCCGCGAAGCTGTTCATGCGGGGGTCAGTGTAATTGCTACCGCCCATAGCAGAACTGTCAAAGAATTGGGCCAGCGTCCGCATATTAGCGAATTAGTGAAGCAAAAGTTCTTTGAACGTTATGTAATATTAAGCGGCCGGTTGGGCCCAGGTACTGTTGAAGAAATCTATGATTCTATCCAGGATAAAGTTATCTATAGCTGTCGAAATGAGGTGAAAATATGTGGTTGAAAATTCTTGGAAGTTTAATGGTTGTTACTGCCGGCGCTTGCATAGGCTTTAGTTTGGCAGCGCACTATACTGAACGCCCGCGTCAAATACGTCAAATAATCAGTTGTTTGACAGCACTTAAATCTCACATTAATTATACGGCAATACCACTCCCTGAGGCATTATCTTTGTGTACCGGGGGTATAACCGGGCCGGTAACGGAAATGTTTCACAACATGGCTACACTGTTGAGTAACAATGGCCGGCTTACGCCCCAGGAAGCTATGAGTCAGGCTTTACGGCAAACTAAGAAACTCGTTTTAAATAAACCTGAACGGGAAATTCTTGCAGTTTTTAGTGCCAACTTGGGCGGGATGAACCGTGAGGAACAGCATAAATCTCTGGACATGGTGCATGAACAACTGTCCAGAATTCAGTATGACGCCGAAAAACTCTGCGAACAAAACGTAAGAATGTATCGTTACTTGGGAGTATGCGGAGGATTGGCGGTGGTCATAGTTTTATTTTAAGTTAACAATTTTGCTTAATTAAGAAAGGAGAGAGTAATATCATGGGGCTGGATATATTATTTAAAATTGCCGGAGTAGGTATCTTGATCTCAGTATTTCATACAGCCTTAAAACAGGCAGGTAAAGAGGATATGGCCCATTTATGCACTCTTGCCGGCTTTGCCATGGTGCTATTATGGGTAGTGCAGTTGTTAGGCCGGCTATTCACCACCGTCCAGGACGTATTTAAGCTGTTCTAAGGGGTGTAAACACCATGGAAATCATTCAAATTATCGGGCTAGGCTTTGTAGTCACGTTGTTAATTTTAATAATCAGACAACAACGGCCTGAACTGGCGGTACAACTTGCCTTAACTCTTTCAGCGATCATCTTTTTAATGGTGCTTAGCAAACTAAATGTAGTCCTTGATTTATTCAGAGATTTGGCTGAGAAGGCCAACATTAGCCAAATGTACTTAAATACTATTCTCAAAATTATCGGAATTGCTTATGTGACTGAGTTTGGTGCCCAGGTGTGCCGTGATGCCGGTGAAGGAGCCGTTGCGGGTAAAATCGAGTTTGCCGGAAAGATCTTGATAATGGTCATGGCAGTACCAATAATTGCTTTAGTACTGGACACAATCGTAAGACTCATTCCTTAAGGTGGAGTGCACGTGAAAAAATTATTAATGGCACTAATAGTTGTCTGTTGGAGCAATATTGCCTGGGCAGCGGCTGAAGTCAATCAGGAATTGCCGTTGGATTTATTAGATGTATCATCAGTAAATCATATCAATAATTTTATTCAAATGATCAACAAAGAACTAAACGAAGATATACCGTTATTGACTGCTGAAACAATTAAAGATATAGCCAGTAAGGGGATAACTCCTAATTGGCAGTCAGTTACAAATAAGTTTGTGGCCTATTTATTTAAGGAACTGGCAGCAAATATTCATTTGATGGGAAAACTGTTGTTTTTGGCAGTACTTTGCGCGCTGCTGCAAAATCTGCAAAATTCTTTTGAGCAGTCGGCTATTGCGTTATTGGCTCACAGCGTCTGTTTTATCTTTTTATGTGTAATTGCTTTAAGCGCTTTTTACCAGGGACTGACGCTCGCAAGAGAAACAGTCGGTAACATGGTAGGATTTATGGAAGCCCTGTTACCGCTTATGATTTCGCTGTTGGCCGGAGTCGGGGCGCTAACCTCGGCAACATTGTTTACTCCGCTTATGTTACTGGTAGTAAGTGTAACCAGCATAATCGTTAAAGATATTGTTTTACCGTTGCTTTTCTTAACTGCAGTTTTAGAATGTGTAAACTATCTTTCCGGCAAATACCAGCTTAGTAATTTGACCGGAGTATTGAAGCAAGCCGGTATGGTAACCTTGGGTCTGGTATTAGTAATATTTATCGGTATCATAAGTATACAAGGCGTTGCCGGCAGTGTAGCTGATGGCTTGACTTTAAGAACAGCCAAATATGCAACTGCTACTTTCATCCCGGTAGTAGGTAAGATGTTTGCAGATACTGTAGAACTCGTAATGGGGGCGTCACTGCTATTAAAAAACGCCGTAGGCATTTTCGGAGTGGTGACTATCTCACTGCTGTGCGCATTGCCGTTGGTTAAACTTATCTCGCTGGTAACCGTTATAAAGATTGCGGGAGCGCTGATTCAGCCGATGGGAGATGAAAAAATGGCAAAATGCCTTGACAGTATGGGGAATAATTTGTTGTTAGTGTTTGGCGCGTTGCTTACCGTTGCCTTAATGTTTTTTCTGGTAGTCACCATAATTATCGGCGCCGGCAGTGTAGCCATGATGCTCCGTTAAGCTTTAGTTGCGGTGGGTGATTATATGATAGATTCCATTACCGCCTGGGTTAAAGGCATAATATTCGTGGTATTATTCGCTTCTTTTCTTGAACTTTTGTTACCAAACAACAGCATGCAGCGCTTTGTAAAAGTAATTATGGGGCTGTTTATTATGCTGGCGATTCTGAATCCGGTTATCAGCGTTATTGAAAATAGACTGATGGCTGATCAAATTCCGGCGCTGGCTAACCATTCAGTCGGTGAACTATCTAGTGCCGATATCTTGAATGCAGCTAATAATACTGCCGGTAGACGCGAGCAATTGGCGCGTGACTTGTACGTAAGAGATTTATCAAAACAAATCAGGGCAACTGTGCTGGCTATTGACGGGGTGGCTGACGCTAAAGTGACTGTAAATATCGCCGAAGCAACAGGACAGGTAAGTAAGGCGACAGGAAAAATTAATCATGTAGTAGTATACATTGAACCGGGAATTATTGCTGATGAGCGAAAAATTACCAAGGTAGCCATCGGTAACAATACGACGGAAGCTGTAAAAGAGTCGGCAAGGCTGCCGGCTTCAGTAATTGATAAGGTTAAAAGGACAGTAACCGAATTATATCAGCTTAAGGCCAATCAAGTCGAAGTTAAACGGATAAATTAAGGAGGTAAAGAAAATGAGTGCGTTAGGAACTTCCCTTAAAGACTGGCTGTCAGGAGCAAAAAAAATTATGCCAGGGCAACTCTTAAAAGACGGCGTGATAAATGCCAGGCTGATATGGCTGGGGCTAACCGGAATCTTGTTGCTGGTAATTGGCGGGGTATATGAACCATTTTCAGCACAGCCTAAGCCAAACGTTACGGTTGAACCAGCCAAGAGTGCTCCGGCTGTAAGCCGCAGCTATGAAGAAGCCCTGGAAAGTAAACTGGCTAATTTGCTGGCGCAAATTAGGGGGGCAGGCGCAGTTTCCGTCAGTATTACACTAGAAAACGGCGGTATGCAGGAGCATGCCAAAAATATTACCAAAGAAACCAAGACAGTGCAAGAAAAAGATAATGCCGGCGGCATTCGCACTACTACCGAAACCAAAGAATCTGAACAGGTCCTGTTAACTAAAGAAAATGGAGCTGACCATCCGGTAATGGTACGGGAAACCAAGCCGGTAGTTAAAGGTGTTCTGGTTGTGGCCGAAGGGGCCTCTGACTCAACTGTAAAAGCTAATCTTACTAAAGCTGTAGAATTAGGATTAGGGATTCCCTCATATAAAATTACTGTTCTGCCACAAAGAAAGTGAGGTGAAATACTTTGAAAGTAATTTCAGTTTTTTCTTTAAACAAAATAGGTAAAATGGCCGTCTTCATAGTGGCGGCAGGTATACTTTCGCTGCTTGTCAGCGGTGCATGGAATTTTACCCAGGATATGCGGCAAGTCAGGGCTGACAGATCCAATGCCATGCAAGTAACCAAGCCGGTAGCTCCAGATCAAGTTGTACCGGCAATGGCTCCAGACTTTTTTACCGAATATCGTCTGGAACGGGATAAAATTAGAAGTGAACGGTCAGACCTATTACGCGAGGCAATAAAAAATGCCAAAACTGATGAAGCAAAACAACAAGCCCAGGAAGTCATTCTTAAAATGACGTTGGAGAAACAACGCGAGGCTGAGATGGAAAACCTGATTAAAGCCAAGGGTTTTACCGATGCTTTAGTTTTTGTGCGGGACAACTCGGTTAGCGCGGTGGTTAAAACAACATCACTCACCCGTGAGGAAGTTGTACAAGTAGCCGAAGTAATTAGCCGTATCGCCGGAGTTAAACCCGAAGATATAACAGTCAGCGCAAAACCATAGGCGTAAGTTGTCAGTAAATAGTAAAGTGGGGCCAAAGGCTCTGCTAATTTTTTTGCGGAAATTGTAAATTTGGTAAAAGCTTGGTATAATATTAAAGTTATAAGATATCATTCTCTATAATAAATTTTAGTATTCAAGGGATGGGGGGGTTGGATGGAAAAGCGGGATCGTATGGAAAAAACCGAGCATAATGATGTTGGCTCTATCCGGATTGCTGACGAAGTTGTTGGCATAATTGCCGGGCTTGCGGCAACCGAGGTGTCCGGAGTTGCCGGGATGAGTGCCGGGTTAGTTGGCGGCATAGCTGAAATGCTGGGTAAGAAAAACCTTTCCAAGGGTGTTAAGGTCGAAGTTGGCGAACGTGAAGCGGCAGTAGACTTATATATAATTGTTGAATATGGTGTGCGCATACCGGACGTGGCTTTGCGCGTTCAGGAAAACGTTAAACGGGCGATTGAATCTATGACTGGTTTGGATGTTGTTGAGGTTAACATCCATGTTCAGGGTGTGGGATTTGCTCCTGAAGGTAAAGAAGAAGATATTAGGGTAAGATAATTTGGGAAAGGCGAAAGGAAGGAGACGACGTTATGGGAATTATTGACCGCATCATTCTGTCCATCTATACGTTATTACTAGCTTTTTTATCATTTGCCGTTATTCTCCTGTCTTTACGCCTTATTCCTTTGGAATTGGCGGGGACAAGCCTTGCATATATATATGGTCAATGGGAAGCTTCACTGGTTGGTTTTGTATTTTTCTTGGTAAGTATCAGACTCCTTTTAGCCGGTCTCCGTTCCCGCAAGGCTAAAGATGCTATTGTCCACCATAATGATATGGGAGACGTGCATATTTCCCTGGATGCTGTGGAAAATTTGGTGGAGAAGGTAGCAAGGCATATTCGTGGCGTACGCGGCGTAAAGGTTAAGGTTACACTCTCCGGGCAGGGTGTTACTGTACGCCTTAAAGCGGTAGTAAGCCCGGAAAGCCATGTTCCGTCGGTAGCAGGTGAAATCCAAAAGCGAATTCATGAATATATTAAAAATACCGTTGGGGTAGAGTTAACTGACGTCCAAGTTATGGTGGAAAACATCAGCAATGATTTTAAAGCTAAACAGCGGGTTGAATAGAGGTGGGCAGCATGAATTCCAAGTTGTTGGAAGAAATCTGGCAGCATCATAGCGGAAAATTATTGGGGGTGCTATTTGGTTTTATCATCAGCATCTTAGTTATAACCTTTGGCTTTTTTAAAACACTGTTTGTTATTTTATGTGTTATAGCCGGATATGTTGTCGGCAAACGCATTGATGAGAAAGAAGATATTATGGAAATATTGGACAAGCTTCTACCACCAGGTTACAATAGGTAGAACTTAGAAAGAGGGAAGTATGAGCCGTAGAAAGGCCCGTGAAATGGCTATTCAAGCATTATTTCAACTTGATTTTAACTCAGGTGCTAATAGTGATGATGCGCTTAATTCAGTGTTCAGCGAATATGAAGACATTAACGAAAATACCAGACTGTATGCAAAGTCACTGGTAGAAGGCACATGTAAAAACTTAGCTGCTATTGATGAGTACATATCTCAGTTATCCCGGGAATGGAAAATTGACCGCATGGCCGGTGTTGACCGTAATATTGCCCGTATGGCCATTTATGAAATGAAATACAGCGATGAGCGACTACAGCCGGGCGTTGCTATCAACGAAGCGGTTGAATTAGCAAAAACGTTTGGCACTGAAGATTCAGGCCGCTTTATTAACGGCGTTTTGGGGTCAATCGTAAAAAATAGAGAATTATCATGAAGTACGCTTTAGGGATAGATACCAGTTGCTATACAACTTCGGTAGCTATATTGGATGAACACCAACAATTAGTTGCCGATTGCCGGCGGATTCTAAAAGTCAAAACCGGTAGCCGGGGACTTCAGCAGTCAGACATGGTGTTTCAACACACCCGTAACCTGCCTGCTCTACTAGCCGAAGCTTGCCAAAACCTTACCAAGCCGATTCGGTTTAAATCCATTGGTGTGTCGGCATTTCCCCGACCTTTGCCGGGTTCCTATATGCCAGCCTTTTTGGTGGGTGAGGGGTACGCCCAGACATTGGCTCTCAGTCATGATGTTCCGCTATACCGGATCAGCCATCAAGAGAATCATGTTTTTGCCGGTATCTGGTCAGCCGGCGGTCCGCAGGCGGTTAGCTTTCTGGCTGTTCATTTATCGGGAGGTACAACCGAAATTGTTAAAGTGTCTCCTAACCTCAACGCGCCTAACTCAAAGAAGCTTGCTCTTGAGATACTCGGGGGTAGTCAGGACATTCATGCCGGACAACTCGTTGACCGCATCGGTGTTGCTTTGGGATTAAACTTTCCTGCCGGCCCATGCTTGGAAGCTTTGGCGGCGTCTGCCCGCGACCGTGCCGTAAGAATTCCGGTAACTGTCCGGGAAGCGTCAGTTAGTTTTTCCGGGCCCGAAACCTATGTACACAAACTTATCGCTCAAGGTATGGACGCAGCGGTCATTGCCGCCGGAGTGGAACTTTGTATAGCCCGGGCTATAACTTCCATGATAAAATATGCAGTTAACCATACCGGTCTAATTGATGTGCTATTTGTAGGCGGAGTAACGGCTAATAGCTTTATTAGAAGCTATTTATTGGAGCACCTGGAGCATTCGGGAACTGCCAAGCTGTACTTTCCTGCTAGCATTTATAGCCCTGACAATGCACTAGGCGCTGCTTACTATGGGTTGACCAGCTAATTATTGCTTGGCAAATCACCACTATCATCCTTTGCGCATATGATACATAAATACATATGCCGGGAGGTGACACACCATGGTGCCCTATGTTCTGGCAGGTGCCGTGATTGGCTCAATTGTCGGTCATCTAATTCCACCTGGATATTTTTTTTGGTTCATGGTGGGAAGTGTAAGCGGGTATTTAACGCAACGGTATTTGGGAGGCCGATTTTAATATTTAACAGGTTACAGGTATATATAGTATCCAATAAAGATTTACAGGCGTGTTGTTAGTATAAGAGTAAGTCAAGCGCCAGCGGTGGAGCATTACTAACAACACGCCTAGAAAAAATCTTTATTGGATTTCATATAGATAAGCCTTGTATTAAAATTGATTTACCCAGACTTATGTCTGGTTTTTTTTGCATTTATAGGTTATCATTATTAACAGTGTATTATAAAGAAAACTTGGCTTGCGCCAAGAAAGCAAAATAAGCGAATTATATACCAGGTGGACAAATATGAGCAATATATACAGTGTCAGCGATCTCACAAAATATATCAAAAGCCTGTTTGACCGAGATACTAAACTGGTTTCAGTTTTCATTAAAGGCGAATTGTCTAACTTTAAGTGTCATTATTCCGGACATTGCTACTTTACCCTTAAAGATGCCCATTCCCAAATTAAAGCATTAATGTTTAAAAGCCGTGCTCAATTTTTAAAGTTCCAGCCGCGCGACGGCCTTAAGGTAATCGTATACGGACAGGTTACAGTATTTGAACGGGACGGGCAGTATCAGCTATATGCCGAACAACTTATACCGGATGGTATAGGCGAACTCAGCATTGCTTTCAATCAGTTAAAAGAAAAACTTGCAGCAGAAGGATTGTTTGATGAAAGCCGTAAACGGCCGCTTCAACTCCTGCCAAAAGCCGTGGGTATTGTAACATCGCCTACCGGCGCGGCGCTTAGAGATATTATTACCGTAGCTAAACGCCGCCACCCGGGTTTGCCGCTTATATTATATCCAGTCCAAGTCCAGGGAGTAGAAGCACCCTATCAGATAGTACAGGCTATACAAGCATTTAATAATCTCAAGAAAGTAGATGTTATCATTGTTGGCCGTGGTGGCGGTTCGATTGAAGAATTGTGGGCCTTTAATGACGAGCAAGTAGTACGGGCCATTGCTAATTCCACGATTCCTGTTGTGTCGGCAGTAGGGCATCAAACTGATTATACCTTGTCTGATTTTGCCGCCGATTGCCGGGCGGCAACACCTTCTCAGGCCGCCGAGATTGTCGTGCCTGATGTGTTTGAGTTAAAACGGTATATAACAACTCTGCAGACTATGCTTGAAAATAACATAAGAACTTATATTAAACAACGTCGGCAAACGGTTCGCCAGTTAAGGGACAGCAGGGTATTTACCCAACCGGAAAAACTGCTTGTCGATAAACGGCAAATGGTTGATACATATGTTGAAAGATTAGGACAAGCCGTACGAAAGATAATAATGACAAAACAGCAGACATTAAAAATAAATGCTGAAAAATTAGCTGTACTAAACCCGCTTGATATACTTGCCAGAGGATACAGCCTTGTTCGTACCTCCGACGGACGGGTTGTTACAAATTACCAGCAGGTCAAGCCAGGTCAGCAGCTGGAAGTTATTTTGAGACAAGGACGCCTCAATATTGAGGTCGTTAATACAAAGGAGGAGAAAAATGGTCAATAAAATGAGTAACAAGCAAAATAATGTATGTTTTGAAGATGCTCTTGGCAAATTAGAAGTGATTGTAAAACAATTGGAAACAGGTGAATTGCCGCTGGAGGAAGCGTTAGACAAATTTAGCGAAGGCATTTCTTACGCTAAATTGTGTTTTGAACGTCTCAATGTTGCCGAAGCGCAAGTTGATAAAATTCTCATGCAGGAACAAGGCCGATTAGTTGAGCAGCCGCTTCAACTGATGGAGGATAAATAAATACTATGACAGAACACTCATTAAGCCAATATTGCAAAAATAGAATTCATTTGATTAATGAAGCGCTTTCTTCCTATATCCCGGATGAAAGCCATCCCACGGTAATATACCAAGCCATGCGGTACAGTCTGTTTGCTGGAGGCAAGCGACTGCGGCCGATCATGCTGATGGCAGCGGCTGATGCTGTTGGCGGGAACGGCCTGGATTATTTGCCTGTAGCCTGCGGTCTGGAGATGATTCATACCTATTCACTTATTCATGATGATTTGCCGGCAATGGATAATGATGATTACCGGCGCGGCAAACTTACTAACCATAAAGTATACGGGGAAGGCATGGCTATCTTGGCCGGGGATGGACTACTAACAGCTGCCTTTAATGTCATGTTGTCCCAGCCTAATGTTGATCCGGCAGTATTGGTTGACGTAGTACGGGAAATAGCCACTGCTGCTGGTGCAGCAGGCATGGTTGGCGGACAGGCAGTCGATCTTGCTTCCGAAGGCAAAAATATTGATGCCAAAACACTGGAGTTTATGCACCAAACTAAAACTGGAGCTCTCTTTAAAACCGCACTCAGGTCAGGGGCAAAGCTGGCAGGAGCAAGTGAACAGCAACTCATTGCGCTCACCAATTATGCCGAACAATTTGGCTTAGCCTTTCAAATTACTGATGACATCCTAGACGTAGTCGGCAACCAGGATAAAATTGGCAAACCTGTGGGCAGCGATATCAAAAACAATAAAGTAACCTATGTGACGCTGCATTCGCTGGATGGAGCCCGGCAACTAGCGCAAACATCAGTGGACAGCGCACTGGCAAGCTTAAATGGGTTTGGCGCAGAAGCCCGGATACTGCGCGAACTTGTTGAATATTTAATAACCCGCGAAGCCTGAGGTGTAGAATATGGTCGAATTTATGGCGGGAATAGGAAAAAATATTATATTGATGACAGCTATAACCGCCTGGTTTAGTGCCCAAGTTTTGAAGACCATAACCGCTTACTGGCGGCATGGTGAGTTTAATGCCGAGCGGCTTATTGGGGCAGGTGGTATGCCTAGTTCGCATACTGCGCTTGTGGTCAGTCTGGCAGTCAGTATTGCATTACGCGAGGGGCTTGACTCACCGTTGTTTGCTTTGGCAGTTGTTTTGGCCGGGATCGTTATGTATGATGCTGCCGGCGTGAGACGGGCCGCAGGCAAGCAAGCTAAAGTTATTAATAAGTTGGTCCGCGAAATGCGGGTAGAACATAAGGTTAGGGATACCAGGCTTAAAGAGCTATTGGGACATACGCCACTTGAAGTGTTAGGTGGTGCTGTTCATGGCACTTTAATTGCCTACATCTTTTATGTTTTATATAGATGAATGTCAATCTTTAGATATGCTATAATATGTTTGGAAAAAAGACATCAATAGATACAGCAACTTACCTGACACCAATCAGGGAAAGCGGGGACTTAGTTTGAATAAACTTCTTGACGGAATTAACGGGCCGCGCGATCTAAAAACACTTTCCTTTGGCCAATTAGAAAAACTTGCCGAAGAAATACGCGACCTTCTTATACATACAGTTGCCGCCAACGGCGGGCATCTAGCGCCTAATCTGGGTGTTGTAGAATTGACACTAGCGCTCCACAAAACATTTGATAGCCCCAATGATAAAATTATCTGGGATGTTGGTCACCAGGCTTACGTACATAAAATTTTAACCGGACGGCGAGAAAATTTTACCACCTTACGAACAACCGGTGGACTTAGTGGTTTTCCCAAACGGTGTGAAAGTCAGCACGATGTTTTTGGCACCGGACACTCCAGTACCTCAATATCTTCAGCGCTGGGTATAGCGTTGGCTCGCGACATATCAGGTGAAAAATATAACGTTGTTGCCGTTATCGGCGATGGCTCTCTGACAGGCGGACAGGCCTATGAAGCACTTAATCATGCCGGGCATTTAGGCATAAATCTTACTGTAATTTTAAATGATAATGAAATGTCTATTGCGAAAAATGTTGGGGCGATGTCGGAATATTTGGCAAAAATGCGTACTGCTCCCACTTATTCAAAAGTTAAACATGATATAGAGTATTTACTGCGGCGTATCCCGGCTATCGGCGATAGTGTTGCCAAAACGGCTGAACGGGTAAAAGACAGTTTAAAATATCTGTTGGTTCCTGGAATGCTGTTCGAAGAATTAGGGTTTACGTATTTCGGTCCCATTGACGGTCATAACATTCCCTTGATCTTAGATGTGCTTGACAAGACCAAAAGTGTCAAAGGCCCGGTACTTATTCATTTATTGACGAGAAAAGGTAAAGGTTATGCGCCGGCCGAACGTAATGCTGACAAGTTTCACGGCGTAGGACCATTTTGTATTGAGACAGGGGAAGTTATAAAAACTGGGACAAAGCCTTCCTATACACAGGTTTTCGGAGACGCTTTAATTAGACTGGCAGAAAAAAATCAGGAGGTTGTAGCGATAACCGCAGCTATGCCTGAAGGAACAGGATTAAAAAAATTTGCCGCTAAATACCCCAAGCGTTTTTTTGATGTGGGAATTGCTGAACAACATGCAGTTACCTTGGCTGCCGGGATGGCTACTCAGGGAAAGCGACCGGTAGTGGCGATATATTCCACCTTTATGCAGCGAGGCTATGACCAAATATTACACGATGTTTGCCTTCAGAACCTACCGGTTACATTTGCATTAGACCGGGCCGGCATTGTCGGGGAAGACGGGGCAACCCACCACGGCGTATTTGACTATGCCTTCTTACGGCATATTCCCAATATAGTAATAATGGCACCGAAAGATGAAGATGAACTCCAGCATATGCTATATACTGCTACTCAACTTGCCGCGCCGGTTGTCATCCGCTATCCGCGCGGCAGTGGTCTTGGCGTAGAATTGAAACATGAATTTAATACACTGGAAACTGGTAAAGCCGAAGAATTGCTGTCAGGAAAAGATTTGGTTTTTGTTGCCATCGGCGCTATGGTCGAATATTGCCGGAATGCGGCAGCCATTTTAGATGCCAGAGGCATGTCTGCCGGGGTAGTAAACGCTAGGTTTGTTAAGCCGCTGGACGGTCAGATTATCCGTCAGTTGGCGCGGGATACAGGTATTATTGTTACCGTTGAGGATAATGTTTTAGCCGGGGGGTTCGGTTCAGCCGTCCTGGAATTCATTAACTCCCAAAACCTTAACTGGGTTAAAGTGCTCAGGCTTGGACTGCCTGACAAGTATATTGAACACGGACCGCGCAGCTATTTGCTGAGTCAATACGGGCTCGACGCGCAAGGAATAGCTGCCAGCGCCGAAGCATTTATCCGGCAGTTCGGAGCGCGCAAATGACCCGGGAACGTAATAAAGAACGTCTTGATGTATTATTAGTGGAAAGAGGGCTGGCAGCCAGCAGGGAACGTGCTAAGGCATACATAATGGCCGGACTTGTGACCGTTGACGGACAAAAGATGGACAAAGCAGGGACTGTAGTGCCTGCCACCGCCAATATTGCCGTTCACGGCGACAGCATTGGCTACGTCAGCCGGGGAGGACTTAAACTAGCTAAGGCTCTTGAACATTTTGCTATTGATCTCACAGGTAAAGTAATGGCTGATATCGGCGCATCGACAGGCGGTTTTACTGACTGTGCCCTGAAAAACGGGGCTGCCAAAATATATGCTATTGATGTTGGCTACGGGCAGTTGGCTTGGTCGCTCCGGACAGATGACCGGGTAATCAACATGGAACGTACCAATATTCGTAATGTAACCCCTGAGGATTTAGGTGAGTTGTTAGATTTTGTATCCATAGATGTTGCCTTTATTTCACTTGATAAAGTATTGCCGGTAGTAAAGACATTGCTTAGTCCGCAGGGAACAGTAGTAGCGCTTATCAAACCACAATTTGAGGCAGGACGGGATAAGGTAGGTAAAAAGGGCGTAGTCAGGGATCCTGTCATACATTGTGAAGTTATTACCAATATTGTGAATATGGCGAAATCATATTTTTTCACGCCTTTAGGCCTTACATTTTCGCCGGTAAAAGGCCCTGAAGGCAATATTGAATATCTTTTATACCTGGCTAACTATCCGGCCGATGCTATAGTAGACGCGGCAACCATTGCTGCCGTAGTCGCTAATGCCCATGCCAATTTAGCGGGATGACGGAGGACACAGGCGTGTTGACTGTAGGGCTGTTTCCCAACACTAAAAAGCAAAACATTGCTACCGTATTGGGTTGGATTGTGCAGTACTTCAAAGAACGGAACATAAGAGTAGTTCTGCCCCATGACGCGGCTTTGGAACTTAACTGTTCCGATTTAGCTGAAAAGTTGGAATGCGTAAAAAATGAAATTACTTTTGCTATCACTTTAGGCGGCGACGGGACACTGCTTAATACCGCCCGCGAGATTGCTTCTTGGGGAATTCCGGTTTGCGGAGTAAATCTGGGCAACCTGGGTTTTTTGACTGAGATCGAAGTGCCTGAATTAAGCTCTGCTTTAGATAGGCTGGTGTGTGGCGATTACTACATAGAAGAGCGACTGATGCTGGACGCCGTTGTTATCCGCCAAGGGAACCCTATTTATATATCGCCGGCACTTAATGATATTGTTGTTGCCAAAGGCGGTTTTTCACGGATGATAAAACTTAAATTATTTATTGATGATGAACTTACCGCCGAATATCCTGCTGACGGACTTATAATCGCCACATCAACCGGTTCCACCGGCTATTCCTTATCATCCGGGGGACCTATTGTTAATCCGAAATTGAAAGTAATTGTTATTACGCCTATATGTCCCCATACTTTACATGCTCGCTCATTAGTTATTTCCGAGCATGAAGAGGTAAAGTTACGGATGCAGGCTACCCACAACGACATTGTCCTTACAGTAGATGGTCAAGCAGTCTACAGTTTGTTGCCTGATGATACTGTAATTGTACGGCGGTCGCCTTTCCGTGCCCGTTTCATCAAATTTACCGGCAAAAGCTATTATGAAGCATTACGAACAAAACTCAGGCGGGGTGACCGGAATGGTAATTGCTAATGCCGTAACAATGGCTCACCGCCTCATAATCTCAAAACTGGCTAATGCCCGCCTGGTAGTTGACGCTACAGCCGGCAATGGTAAAGATACCCTGTTTTTGGCGGAAAACATTCCACACGATGCGGCCGTATGGGCTTTTGACATCCAGCAACAGGCAATTATTAAGTCCCAGGAGCTATTGAAAAAACATGGTCTTGAGCATAAAGTCAAATTTATTCTGGCTAGTCATGCTACTATTATGAGTTATATAAGCCAGCCAATTGATGTTGCCATGTTTAACCTGGGGTATCTGCCTGGAGGAAACCACTCGATAAATACACGTCCGGAGGTTACCGTTGAAGCCATAACGCAAATATTATATTTGCTTAACATAGGCGGTATAGTGACAATTGTTGCTTACCCCGGTTATGAGCAGGGAAGGCTTGAATGCCAGGCTGTCCGTAAATATTTGGGCAGCTTAAACCAAAAATTATTTGCTGTTGCCTGCTGGGCAATGGTAAATCAAAAAAATAATCCGCCAGTTCTATACATAATCGAAAAAATAAGGAGTGAATAGCTTGAAGGCTTTACGTCACTCAAAGATTAAAGAAATTGTTGATCGTTATATAATTGAAACGCAGGAAGAATTGGCAGATGCCCTTAGTAAACATGGCATTGATGTTACGCAGGCTACCGTTTCGCGAGACATTAAAGAACTTATGCTAATTAAGGTTCCTACCGGCGACGGGCGCTATCGATACGCTTTTCCGCCCGAACAAAATATTATTCTTTCACAAGCTCGTTTGGAACGTACTTTCCAGGATTCGATAGTAGCCATTGACTACAGTCAAAACATTGTCGTTCTTCGCACGCTACCGGGCACTGCTCAGGCGGTTGCCTACACTATTGATTATGTCAAATGGCCCGAGATTATTGGTACAGTCGCTGGCGATGACACTATTTTCGTGTTAGTTAAACCTATTGAGGCTGTTCCGCAAGTTATTGCAAAATTCAAATCACTTATGGGCAGTGGACTGTAATTAGCTACCTTAAACCTTCGAGCCTTGTTTTGAGGAGAGGTAAGAATGCTAAAATCATTAAATGTCGTCAATTTTGCGCTTATCGACAAAGTTTATGTTGAATTTGTGCCAGGCCTCAATATTCTGACCGGAGAAACGGGGGCAGGCAAATCAATTTTAATTGATGCCTTATCAACGATAGTTGGCGGCAGATCTTCAGGAGATTCCATCCGGTCAGGAGCAGACTACTTTCGGGTAGAGGCAGTTTTTGATGTCTCTGGCCGTGGTGCAATCCAAAGTATCCTGGAAGAGCAGGGAATTGCCGTTGAAGATGACGGCACGTTAATTATTGCCAGACGCTTAAACAGACACGGTAAAAACTCAATCCATGTAAATGGTTGCCAGGTAACACTGGCTACATTACGAAAAATCGGCGAAAAGCTTGTTGATATGCATGGACAACATGAAAACCAGGCCTTGTTAAAACCTGAAGTACACTTGGCATTGACTGACGCTTTTGCGGCTGACATTAAGCCTATACTTGAGGAATATCAGGATGCCTATAAATCATGGCAAGCAATAAAAAAGGAACTAGACTCACTTGTGCAAGACTCCCGGGAACGTCTGCAACGGGAGGAAATGCTTGCCTGGCAGACACAGGAAATTGCCGCAGCAGCACTTACTCCCGGCGAAGAGGAAAAATTGGAACATGATGTTAGTATTCTGGCTAATGCTGAAAAAATTGCCAATGCCATATCCCGCTCCTACATCCTGTTAAGCCAGGGAAATAAAGGTTTTAGCGGCGTAGTATCCTGTCTTGCTGATATTAAACATGAGCTTGAATTGGCAGCTCGTTATGATCCAAATGTCAATAACCAGTTAGCTGTTGTAACTGAATCAATGTACCAGTTGGAAGAAGTAATGGCTGAACTTAGAGAATATCGTGAAAATATAGATTTCAACCCGGCACGGTTGGCAAAGCTTGAAAACCGCCTGGATATAATCCATAAACTTAAGAAAAAGTATGGAGCAACAATTGAGGACATACTGAAATATTACTCTCAGGCTACGGATGAACTAGCAGCAATTACCAATTATGATGAACGCTTAAAGCATCTTGAGCAACAGGAGAATGAACTCAAAAACCGTGTGGCGCAACTTGCTGCTAAACTTGATGTCTGTCGAAGGCTGGCCAGTAAAGTAATGGCAAAACAGATATCCGCTCATTTAGCTGATCTTGGCATGCCAAAAGCCCAATTTTTGGTAGACGTTAAGTTTACCGAGCACTATACTGTTCATGGCGCTAACGAAGTTGTCTTTATGTTTTCGGCAAATCCGGGAGAGGAACCCAAGCTGTTGCAAAAAATAGCATCAGGTGGCGAATTGTCCCGTATAGCTTTAGCAATAAAAACAGTATGCGCTGAGCGCGATGAAACAGCTGTTATGGTGTTCGATGAAGTCGATGCCGGAATCGGCGGCCAAACAGCCCAGAAGGTAGCCGAAAAAATTGCCAAAATTGCTTCTTTTAATAAACAAGTATTATGCATAACCCATCTTCCGCAAATTGCCTCTATGGCTGATTGTCATATTTATATTGAAAAAATCGTTGAGGGTGAACGAACAATGACACTGGTACATATTTTAGATAATGAGAGCCAACTGACAGAATTGGCCAGAATGGCATCTGGTGAAATAACAAAACTTTCCATTGAAAATGCGGCTCAAATGCTGAATATGTCTAAAAGAAAAAAAGCAAATTGGAAAAATAAAGCGCAAGCATGAGCTTGTGCTTTATTTTTTTAAAAAAACAATGAAATTTAAGATTCAAAGTCAATAACTGCCAATAATTCCGGAATAATCCCCTTAAAAATCGGGAAACTCTAATTTTGCAATCGGTTGAAAGAAAAATATGAAAGGCGGAATGGCAATTTTGGGAAGAATGTAATAGGGAGTGATGGAAAAAAACATGAAGAGATTTGATTGGCGATTCAACACCAGGCTTATTTGGGCAATGTTGATTATCAGCGTAATCTTTGCATTTTGTTTTTCTCCCCAATTCCAAAGTATTTACGGTCTTCCCAAGCATATTAGGATTATTGAAGGTGAGACGGCGCTGTTTGACGTTAATTTTCCGCTTACCGTCAATGTTAGGTATGATGACAGCAGTATTCGCGTACAAACTCCCGGATCATTGCCAATTGTTGCACTGTCGCGGCCAGTCTCGCTAGAACCGGTTAAGCTTGGCCAGTCAACCGTAGAATTTAAATTATTTGGTATAATACCATTTCGTACTGTCCAAGTAGATGTGCTCCCCCCTATTAAATTAATTCCTGGCGGCCATTCCATTGGAGTAGTACTTCAATCGCAAGGAGTAATTGTTGTCGGCAATTCTCCCGTGCTGAACATGCAAGGTCAATATGTTACTCCGGCTAAAGATGCCGGGATATCGGTCGGTGATGTCATTATTAGTATCAATGGCATTCCCGTTCAAAGCGATAATCAAGTAGCAGAAATAATTGACGAAAGCGGTAAGAATAACCGCAATGTTGATATTCTTCTCAAACATACCGAAGGACAACAACATGTTCATGTATCGCCTGTTTTATGCAACGATACAAAACGTTATCGAATCGGATTATTTGTGAGGGATAGTGCAGCAGGAGTTGGAACATTATCATTCTATGAGCCGGAATCGCATATTTATGGAGCCTTGGGTCATGTTATTACTGATAGTGACACTAATCAACCTATTGATTGTGAACAAGGAAAAATTGTTCTTGCAACAGTTTCTGGTATTCAACATGGAAAAAGAGGGCATCCTGGTGAGAAAATTGGCATATTTATTGAAGAAGATCAGTTGCTTGGTACGATCAGCAAGAATACTCCGTTCGGAATTTATGGTACGCTAACTGCTAATTTGCCCAATGAAAAATATCCGCAAGCCATTCCAGTAGCCTCTATGAGTCAAATTCAAGTGGGCCCCGCTAAAATGTTAACTGTTGTTGATGGACAAAAAATTGATCAATTTGATATTGAAATACAAAAAATAAATCTCCAGGAAACTCCCGAAAGCAAAGGCTTGGTTATAAAAGTTACCGATCCAAGATTGATAGAAAAAACAGGCGGTATAGTACAAGGAATGAGTGGCAGTCCGATTATTCAAAATGATAAACTCGTTGGAGCAGTAACTCATGTATTTGTTCATGATCCAACAAGTGGTTATGGATGCTTTGCCGACTGGATGCTAATGGAGAGCGGAATTATACCAAAAAAAGATCGTCAAACTGCCAGAAAGCTATTCACATTTTCTGGCAGTTTTTTTGTTGACAATAAAAGAAGTTATGAGGAGGCTTGTCCCAACCAAACTTTTCCTATATAATTAATATTAACATTAAGATTTTTGAATTTTATCAAAAATATACTGGCTTTTTTTTCCATCAAAGGAAGGAATTGGCGTAACCTTGTCGAATAACTATCTACAATACTTATATACGATTTAGCAGGGAGGATGCCAATGGTAATGGTAAGCGAGACAATAAAGGTAGCTATCGCTGACGATAACAAAGAGTTTTCCGAGATTCTGCAAGAATGCCTTAACCGGGAGCCTGATATTGAATTAGTTGGCGTTGCTTTTAACGGAGAGCAAATTTTATCTATTATTGAAGAAAAATCTCCGGATGTCATAATTTTAGATATTATTATGCCTCATTTGGATGGAATTGGTGTATTAGAACATATCAACGCTTCAAATGCTAAACGCCCAAAGATTATCATGTTGACTGCTTTTGGACAAGAAAACATTACCCAGCGTGTCGTAGAATTGGGCGCTGACTATTATGTTTTAAAACCATTTAATATGGACGCGCTTATCAATAGAATCCGACTACTTGCCGGAACCCTCACTACGACGCGGCCTGTTGCCGCAGCTACGGTACAAGCAGTTAAAACCCGTCCGATGGATGTAGAAGTGACAAATATTATCAGGGAAATTGGCATTCCGGCCCATATCAAAGGGTACCAGTACCTCAGAGATGCGATTATGATGATTGTAGCTGAAGTAGAATTATTAGGAGCTGTTACTAAAGTCCTTTACCCGATGATTGCTGAAAAGTATTCTACTACTCCCAGCCGGGTAGAAAGGGCAATCCGTCATGCGATTGAGGTAGCTTGGAACCGCGGTAATATCGAAATGATTAATAAGTTGTTCGGTTATACGATCAAACTTGATAAAGGCAAACCAACCAATTCTGAATTTATGGCCATGATTGCTGACAAGTTGCGTATGGAAATGAGGGCCAGTTAAGCTTACATACCCCCCTGCAGCCGTAACAAGGCTACAGGGGGTTGTTTTCCCTGGTTGCAGGATTTTTTATCCTGGTAATGAATAAAATAACTATGAGTATTCAAAATCGATAATGGAGGCTAATCGTGCAGCAGTATAAGATACTAGCTATTAATCCTGGCTCAACATCGACTAAAATTGCCGTATATACTAATGAACAGCCCGATTTTGAACAGGTTATCCGCCACAACGCGGATGAACTTAAGGAGTTTTCTAAAATCATTGACCAATATGAGTACCGGCGGCAATTGGTCGAAAAAGCGCTCATAGATAATAATGTTAAAATAAGTGAACTATCAGCTGTAGTAGGCCGTGGCGGCCCGTTAAAGCCCCTAGCCAGCGGAACTTATGTCGTAAATGATGTTATGGTTGAAGATTTAAAGATAGGTGTACAAGCTGAGCACGCTTCCAACCTTGGGGGGCTCCTGGCCCGCGGGATAGCCAGTCAGACAGGAATCCCGGCATTTATTGTCGACCCAGTAAGTGTTGATGAGCTCGAACCGCTGGCACGCATTACCGGTATGCCGGAAATATCCCGCCGCAGTCTGTTCCAAGCACTTAACCTTAAAGCAGTGGCCAGGCGAGTGGCTAAGGATTTGCAGCAAGACTATAATTCACTCACATTAATTATGGTTCACCTTGGCGGCGGTATCTCGGTCGGAGTGCAGCGGGGCGGACGAATGATAGACGTTACCAATCCTAATGACGCAGGCCCGTTTTCCCCCGAGCGCGCTGGTTGCTTGCCAACGCATGATTTGGTTAAGATGTGCTTTTCAGGCAACTACACAATATCGGATATCAGAAAGAAATTAGTTGGCAATGCAGGCTTAGTGGCTCATCTCGGTACTAATGACGGGCGCGAGGTAGAAAAACGCATTACTGCCGGCGACACCAAAGCCACGCTCGTCTATGAGGCTATGGCTTATCAAGTGGCAAAGGAGATTGGCGCTATGGCAACAGTTGTCAGCGGTAGCATCCATGCTATCGTTTTGACCGGCGGGTTGGCTTATTCCCAAATGCTAGTTAAAATGATAACTGACCGCGTAAAATTTATTAGTCAAGTTTTGATTTACCCCGGTGAAAATGAATTGCAAGCGTTAGTAGAAGGAACTCTAAGGGTGCTTCGTGGTGAAGAACAGCCCAAGATATATGAATAAAGAGTAAGTGAATAATAGGTAGGGAAACCATATGGTTGATAATCGCATAATAATTTTTGTAGGCGAATTTGGCAGCGGCAAAACGGAGTTGGCCGTCAACTATGCTCTACAACTAAAACAGTCGGGAAATAACACTGCTATTGTAGATATTGATTTGGTAAAGCCTTATTTCCGGACCAGAGAAAATCACGGGATACTGGAGGAAAATGAGATTACAGTTATTGCCCCCGATTCTCGGCTGTCGCATGCTGACCTGCCCATTTTGCCCCATAACTTAGTTAAGATTTTGGCGCAAACAGATATCCATGTCGTCATAGACGTCGGTGGCGGCGAATCGGCCGTCGTTTTAGGACAGCTTAAACGTTATTTTGATCAATGCGGTTATGAAGCGGTGTTGGTGATTAATACCAAGCGGCCGTTTACCAGCAGTGCTGAAGGAATAATTAATACATTACGGCGTATCGAACAAGTTTCTCGGCTTAAAATCACTAGTTTGGTTAGCAATACTAATCTCGGCCCGCAAACAACCCTTGAGCATGTATACGAAGGATTGGCAATTGTTGAACAAACAGCCGGCATGCTTGCTTTACCTGTCAAATGGGTAGTAGTTCCTGAATGGATTGGACAGGTTGTATCATGCAAAATCCCGCAATTTATTTTAAAACCTTACACACATTATCCGTGGATGGATTAATGTTTTATTCCCTGTCTTAGTGCATAGTTTGGTTAATGACATCTCGAAGCGTATGATATTGTTTGCTCAAATCACGCAGTTCTGCAAGCAAGTTTTTAACTTTGCCACTAAAATAGAGGCCATTTTTGGTTACTTTGTACCTTGGTTCTGTATGAACCACCATAGCGATAAATTTCATTGGACATCCCTCCTTATGGCGGGGAGGTAAAGTCTGATAATTTATGGTAATATATTCCAGCTAATTGGGAGGTAATTTTATGCCGTACACTGAACAAAATTTATATGAAAAACTCATAAAAACTACCCGTTTATTTGAAGGCAAAGTAATTAACCTAAGACGAGATGAAGTAATGCTGCCTAGCGGACGAACCGGAACAAGGGAAGTTGTCGAACATCCCGGTGCGGTAGCCGTTGTTCCAATGACTAAAGATGGCAAAGTTATCATGGTTCGGCAATTCCGGCATCCCGTCCAGCAGGTCATACTTGAAGTACCTGCCGGTAAGCTTGACCCAGGTGAGCGGCCTGAAGCTTGTGCCCTGCGAGAACTGGCTGAAGAAACCGGGTTTGTTGCCAACAAATTGCGTAAATTGACGTCAATGTATACAACACCCGGTTTTTCCAATGAGATTATTCATTTATATTTAGCAGAAGACTTAGTTGAATCTAATAAACAGCCTGATGAAGATGAATTTATCAATACTGAATTGTATACCACTGAACAAATTCGTGACATGATTGCCAGTGGCGAAATATGTGATGCCAAGAGTTTAGTGGCGTTGTACCTGGCGGGAATATAGCATGCTCAATCAGTATTTTGCCGATCTGCACATCCACATAGGTATGAGTGAGGCCGGAAAATGGATTAAAATCCCTACCTCCCGCCGGTTAACTGTACGCGGAATATTAAATGAAGCCACTGAACGCAAGGGAATGAATATTGTCGGCATAGTAGACGCCTTATCCCCATTGGTATTGAACGATATTGGACGGTTAGTTGAAGAAGGATTACTTGTCCAGTCTAATGCTGGCGGTTATATATATCAAAACAGCCTATTGCTTATACTTGGCGCCGAAATTGAAACCAGGGAAGAAAGCGGTGGTTTGGCGCATACACTGGTATTTGTGCCTGATATTGATACAATGACCGCCTTTTCTAACTATATGAGCCGATTCATCCGCAATATAAACCTTAGTTCCCAAAATGCCCACATGCCGCTTAAGCAGCTCGTGAATATTGCCAGCGGTTTTAACTCGCTCATTGTCCCGGCCCATGTATTTACTCCTCATAAAAGTATTTTTGGCGCCTGCAGCGACCGGCTGAGTCATATGCTCTCCGATCGGGAAATGGGCAAACTGGCCGCCATTGAGTTAGGACTGAGTGCAGACAGTAATATGGCTGACAGAATTGGCGAGTTAGCCGGATACACATTTTTAACCAACTCTGATGCCCATTCACTTGATAAAATTGCCCGCGAGTACAACATCCTTTCAATGTCAGAGTTGTCTTTCAACGAATTGGCTTGGGCATTGTCCCGCACTAACAAACGAAAAGTAGCAGCCAACTATGGCCTTGATCCTAAATTGGGAAAATATCACCGTACCCTATGCACAGGATGCGGATTTATTTATACTGATAGTCGTATTTCTGACTGCTGTCCGAAATGTAATAGTAAAGGCTTGGCAGTCAAAGGAGTATTTGACAGAATCAATGAAATAGCTGACTATCCCGAGTCCCGGCACCCTGATCACCGGCCGCAGTATTTTTATCAAATACCGCTTGAATTCATTCCCGGATTAGGAAAAAAAATCATAGGAAAACTATTATCAGAGTTTAAAACCGAGATAAATATTTTGCACCATGCGAGCTATGCGGAGCTTTGTACTATAACAGGCGATAAAATAGCAGAGTATATTATGAGCGCCCGCGCGGGAACGGTAACTGTTGCCGCCGGCGGCGGCGGAATTTACGGTAAACTGGTTAAAATATAGTGGACAACTAGGTCTAAATAGTTTTAGCAAGGCATATATTGTAACAGGTACTGGCAGGGAGGTACATGCATGCTAAAACTTCTTCGCAGGAATGCTGCCGATTATGTTCGCGCTAATATTGTCGCTTATTTTTTTATGATACTTATTTTTGTTATTGGTATAGCTATCGGAGCAATGGCAGTAAAAACATTGCCTGATGAACAAAAAGCCGAGCTTGTCGGTTATTTACGGATATTTTTTCAGGGTCTGGCCGAGCGCTCTGACGGAATCGGAGATTCGCAATCATTATTAACCAATGTAATTGTTAATAATATCAAAATTATTGGCGTAATGTGGTTATTAGGATTTACAATTGTCGGTATACCGTTTGTATTATTTATGGTCTGTTTGCGGGGGTTTGTTATTGGATTTACTGTTGGCTTCCTGGTAAATGAATATGTAATGAAAGGATTATTGTTTGCTATTGTTTCAGTTCTACCTCATAATTTTCTCGCTGTTCCGGCAATTTTAGCCACGGGAGTATCAGCGACAACTTTTTCCTTGATGTTAGTCCGACGAAAAAACAAAAGCAAAGATAACCTATTCTATAATTCGCTGGCCTATTCAGCTTTTTGTTTGACTATGTTAATAGTCATGTTAGGTGCTGCCCTGGTAGAAGTATATGTTTCGCCGGTATTTATGAAAACGGTGGCTCAGATGATTGTTAAGTAAATAAAAAGACTGCACCCCTTAAGTGCAGTCTTTTTATTTATCACTCTTAAAATACGAATAAACCGGCTATTGGGTGAATAAGTATGATATTAAGTTAAGCCAGAGCCGATAACATAAACGGGGGGAGGGAAGTACAAGCGCATGGTAGTGACGTTTTCTTTACGCAGCATAATAAAAAAGTCCAAATTGTATATTAAAATCGTCCTATTAACGCTTATTATCTTCTACGTTCTACCCAAATTAATGACCATGTTTTGGGAATTCAGTAATCCGGGTCATAAAATCCGTGATCAGCATCTATTGGAAAAACCGCTAAGGGTTATGGTTACTTCCAATAACGGTTAACTCTTACAGTATGACAGGTTTTGCAGGGGGGCACAAAAAAACACTAAAACTTTACAAAACATCAATAGACAAATAAAGGAAAAGTAAACTTAATGTTGAATAAAGTAGCAAGACTAAGTGCTGTAACTGGTTGGCCGGAAATCTGGGAAGAAAAAAGGGTGGTTGAATAAAATGGAATCATATGTTAATGAATTTATTAACTATCTTGCAGTTGAGCGGGGCTTGGCTCAAAATACACTAGAATCCTATGGACGGGATTTACGGCAGTTTCAAACGTTTTTGCAAAATAGTCAATTAGATTTTTTACGTAATTCTAACCGCGACACCATCCTAAGCTATCTCAACAGTCTTCAATTAAAAGGGCGGGCTGTTTCCACTATATCGCGAAATCTTGCTGCCATAAAGTCATTCTATCAATATCTTGTCAGGGAACGGCATATTGATAAAGATCCTGCCGTAAATTTAGAGTCTCCCAAATTAGAGAAAAAACTGCCAAAAATTCTTGCTATTAATGAAGTCGAAGAATTGTTGAAACAACCAAATACATTTCAACCTACTGGTCTTAGAGACAAAGCCATGCTGGAATTATTGTACGCAACTGGCATCAGGGTATCGGAATTGATAAGTTTGAACATATCAGATGTAAATCTTGATATGGGTTATATTAAATGTTACGGCAAGGGTGCTAAAGAACGCATTGTACCATTAGGGTCAATTGCTGCCAAATGTGTACAAGAATATATTGCCAAAGGACGTTCTAAACTGGTGCGGACTTATGAAGAACCATCACTATTTGTTAACCATCATGGCAACAGGTTAACCCGCCAGGGCTTCTGGAAAATCATAAAAAAATATGCGATGGAAGCAAATATTACTAAAGAAATTACCCCTCATACTTTAAGACACTCTTTCGCTACACATCTTTTGGAAAATGGAGCAGACTTGCGTTCAGTGCAAGAAATGCTGGGGCATGCTGATATATCAACAACCCAGATTTACACCCATGTAACCAAAAATCGCTTGAAAGAAGTATATGATAAAACCCATCCTCGCGCATAATATAATTTATAATACTTTATAGAGGAGCCATAAAACTTGTTCAAACGAATCTTTGTCATTGTCCTTGATAGCGTAGGTATCGGGGCTATGCCGGATGCAGATAAATATGGTGACATTGGCGCCAATACACTGGTACATATTGCCAAACATCGGGGCGGACTCAGACTGCCGGTATTAGAAAGTATGGGGCTTGGCTTAATCGAAACCATTGACGGTATCGCGCCAATTTTACGGCCAATTGCCGCATTCGGCAAAATGGCCGAACTATCCAAGGGGAAAGACACAACCAGCGGTCATTGGGAGTTGGCTGGTTGTCCTTTGTTTCAATCTTTTCCCGTATATCCTAATGGTTTTCCACCGGAAGTTATTGAAAAGTTCAGTTATTACTCAGGGTTAAGCGTCATAGGTAATAAAGCAGCCTCAGGTACTGAAATTATTGCCGAATTGGGCGAGGAGCATATGCTTACCGGTCAGCCGATAGTATATACATCGGCTGATAGTGTTTTTCAAATTGCTGCCCATGAAGACGTTATCCCACTAGAACGTTTATATGAACTATGCAAGATTGCCAGGGAGAAGGTCTGTATCGGCGACCATGCTGTAGGGAGAATTATTGCCAGGCCGTTCATAGGCACGCCTGGCCATTTTATCCGCACTGCCAATCGTCATGACTACAGTTTAAAACCACCGGATACGACAGTACTCGATTTGTTAAAACAAGCCGGCTTAGCCGTTATTGGTGTCGGAAAAATTGCCGACATTTATGCTCACCAAGGGCTTACCCAGTCTTATCCTACCAAGTCCAACAAGAACGGTATGGAAATCATTACAAGCTTGGCCAGCCAAAATTTGCCTGACGGTTTAATTATGGCAAATCTAGTCGATTTTGACAGTGTTTACGGCCATCGTAATGATGCAACAGGTTACGCCCAGGCGCTCGAAGAGTTTGACATTGCTTTAGCTGGACTCAAATCTGTATTAACAGACACAGATTTACTAATTATTACTGCCGATCACGGCTGTGATCCAACCGTTCCCGGGACTGACCACACGCGGGAATATGTGCCGTTATTAGCTTATCATCATAAATTGGCAAGGCAACAGAACATCGTCAAATTAGGAGTGCGGACAACATTCGCCGATGTAGGAGCAACTGTGGCGGATAATTTTAGTCTAGCGCCATTAGCTTATGGACATAGTTTTCTAAATGATCTGCTGAGGTGAATTAATTTTGCATGCTACCAACTTAATTATCAAAAAGCGGGACGGTTTGGAACTTACAAATACTGAAATTGCCTGGCTGATAAACGCTTACACCCATGGTGAAATACCTGATTACCAAATGTCAGCCTGGCTGATGGCAGTGTTTTTCCAAGGCATGTCGGCTAGGGAAACAGCTGCATTGACTATGTCCATGGCTGAATCAGGCGACATGGTCGATTTGAGTCAAGTGCCAGGAATAAAGGTTGATAAACATAGTACCGGCGGAGTGGCCGACACTACTACTCTAGTTATTGCGCCGCTGGTAGCAGCTGCCGGGGTACCTGTCGCAAAAATGTCCGGTCGAGGACTAGGTTTTACTGGCGGCACAATAGATAAATTGGAATCAATTCCCGGTTTTAAGGCTACGCTTGACCGTGAAAAATTCATAGCAAATTTAAAAAAATATAATATTGCCATAACCGGTCAATCAACCGCCATTGCGCCGGCTGATGGCAAAATATATGCTCTTAGGGACGTTACTGCTACTATCGAGAGTATACCTTTAATAGCTTCATCAATTATGAGTAAAAAAATTGCCGCCGGCGCTGACAAAATCATCCTAGATGTTAAAGTAGGCAGCGGCGCATTTATGAAAAATAAGGCCGACGCTATTAAACTTGCCAAGACCATGGTGCGTATTGGAGAACTGGTTGGACGGGAAACGGTTGCCGTGCTGACAAGTATGGAAGAACCGTTAGGAACTGCCATCGGTAATAGTCTGGAGATTAAAGAAGCCATTGAAATATTGTCAGGCCGAGGCGAGGCAGCGCTCAGAGAGGTTTGTTTAATCCTTGCTTCACAAATGCTCATATTAGGAGGCAAAGCCCAGACACCGGAAAGCGGACTCACTAAACTTGTTTCCCTAATCGACAATGGCCAAGCTTTAGCTAAATTTACTGAGTTTGTTGCTGCTCAGGGTGGAAATGCAGCCGTAGTAAATAATATTAACCTCTTGCCTCAAGCTAAGTTTTCTGTAGAAGTTATTAACGATTGTGAAGGATATGTCCGGACAATCGATGCCGCTAAAGTAGGATATGCTGCAATGCATTTGGGCGCCGGCAGGGAATATAAAGGGCAAACAATCGATTTGGCTGCGGGATTAGTTATGAATTGCCGAATAGGGCAGTATATTAGCCAAAATCATCTACTGGCAACACTATATAGCAATGATGAAACCAAACTGGAATTGGCGGGATTACTTTTAAAACAGGCTATTACTATTGATCGCGGGCCTGTTGACATCCCGCCGCTTATATTAGGATTCGTTGATAAACATGGATTCCGTGATCGACTGGCATAGGTCAGTCGATTTTTTGTTCGCAATTTCCAGTTTAAGTGGCGCTAATCCGGGAAAACATAATTTTAAAAGAAAGGAGTGTTATTATTGATTCGAAAAACTGCGCTGGTCACGTTATTGTTTTTTGTTTTAACGGCTGCCACTGCGTTTAGTGCTCCGGCAGTACCAGCCAAACGGCAATCAGCGAATGAACTGGATACTAGTGCCGTATCAGCGGTGCTCATGGACGAAAATGGCACCGTACTTTTTGAAAAAGATCCACATAAGAGACTGCCTCCTGCTAGTGTAACAAAAATTATGACATTGCTGTTGACAGTAGAAGCTATCGAACAAGGCCGTATTAATCTTGACGATGAAGTTTATGCCAGTGAAAACGCCTGGCGTCAGGGTGGCTCGCAAATTTGGCTGGAACCTGGAGAAAAAATGACAGTCAAAGAAATGTTAACCGCTGTAGCTGTTGTCAGCGCCAATGATGCTGCGGTTGCACTTATGGAACATATTTACGGCAACGAGCAAGCAGCTGTTGAGGCCATGAATAAACGAGCTGAAGCCCTGGGTCTTGCTAATACTCACTTTAATAATGTTAATGGCCTGCCAACAAGCGATCATTACATGAGTGCCTATGATGCCGCATTAATTGCTAAAGAAGCGATAACCCACCCACTTTATATGGATATGTGCGGAATTAAGGAAGCATGGCTTCGAGACGGTAAGAACTGGCTTGTAAATACGAATAAACTATTATGGTGGTATAAAGGTGCTGATGGTTTAAAAACCGGCTGGACTGAAGAGGCGAAATATTGTTTTGTCGGAACTGCCAAGCGTGACGGACTGCGATTAATTTCAGCAGTATTCGCCACTCCGGAACCACGCTCTCATCTAAGGGAAAGTATGAAACTCCTTGATTGGGGTTTTGCTAATTTCGCGGCAGTTCCTATTGTTACTCAAGGTACAGTAGTAGAACGTCTTAAAGTCAATAAAGGCATCGAAAAGGAAATTCAATTAGTTGCGGCACAAAATTTGAATCTAATCGTTGGCAAAGGTCAAAATAAAAACTTGCAAAAAAAGATAGTAGCCGATTCTAGTGTAAACGCTCCTGTGGCTGAAGGACAAAAATGTGGTGAGCTTATCGTTATTAAAGAGGGTAAAGAAATCGGAAAAGTTGATTTAATTGCCGAAAAAGCAGTTCCCAAAGCCAGTTTAATGAGAATCTTTCAAGATATGATCATCAATATGTTTACTATTGCCAAATAAATAATACTGTAACGGCTAAAAAACTGCGGGAATTCCCGCAGTTTTTTAGTGGATTTTGCAGGAAAAATTTTCCTTTAATTGAATTATATATATGGATGATAAAATAGGGAGGTTGTGCTGTTTTGAAAATCGTCACAGTTATGAGACATGGCGTCTTGGTGGCAAAGCTGGAAGGAGAATTGGACGTTCACGGAGCTAATGAATTTCGCGCGGCAATCGACAAAGAATTAGATGCTACCGGCGCCAAACATATTTTGCTTAATCTGCAGGGAGTTACCTTTATTGATAGTTCCGGACTGGGAGTTATTCTCGGACGGTACAAACGTATTGCCCAACGTGGCGGTAAAATGCTTGCTGTTCACCTTAATCCCCAGGTACAACGAATATTTGAATTAGCAGGTTTATTAAAAATTTTAAATATTTATGACTCGGAAAACCAAGCTCTAGAACTGCTATAAAAGGAGGCTGTACCGGTGGGAGTACAAACACTGAAAAACCAGATTAAACTTTCTATTTTAAGTCTCAGCGAAAATGTTGGCTTTGCCAGAATCGCCGCCGCTGCATTTGCAGCCCAAGTTGATTTAACTCTTACTGAAATTGACGAGATCAAAGTTGCTGTTTCAGAGGCGGTGTCTAATGCTGTCATTCATGGTTATGGCGAAAATAATAAAGAGGCAAACTATATTGACCTGCTAATGAATTTATATCAAAACAAGCTTGAATTTATAGTAATTGATTACGGGCGGGGAATTGCCGATATTGAGGAAGCGCGTCAACCATCGTTTTCAACTGATCCAGAACGTATGGGGCTGGGTTTTGTGTTTATGGAGTCGTTTATGGATGAGTTAGAAGTGAAATCAAAACTTGGGCAGGGAACTACGGTGATAATGGCCAAAACGCTTGCGCCAACCACTGAGCACTAGGTGATATCATGCTCAAAGATGAAGAATTTAAAGAACTGCTGATAAAGGCGCAATCATCTGATCCTGCTATACGAGAAGCTGCCACCGAATCAATTCTCCAGTATAATTTGAATTTAGTGAGAAGCATTGTTCATCGATTTACTAACCGCGGCTATGAATGGGATGATTTATTTCAAATTGGTTGTATAGGACTTCTGAAGGCCATTGAACGTTTTGACCTTAATTTTAGTGTAAAGTTTTCTACATATGCCGTGCCAATGATTATTGGCGAAATTCGCCGGTTCCTTAGAGATGACAATCCCATCAAAGTTAGCCGCCCACTCAAGGAATTGGCTTACCGGGTGCACCGGGTTCAGGAAAAACTGCAAGGGGCTTTAGGGCGGGAGCCAACAATTAGCGAAATTGCCAAAGAGTTATCCCTGGCACCGCAGGAAATTGTTTCAGCGCTTGAAGCCGTTCAACCTCAGCTCTCTTTGTACGAACAGGCATTCCACGACAGTGACGGCGGTGATGCAATACACATTCTTGACCAGTTGATGCATTCAGATGGGCAGGACTCTGCTTATTATGATAAATTAGCCTTAAAAGAAGTTTTGGCGCGTCTGCCTTTAAAAGAACGTACCGTTATCTATTTACGGTTCTTTGCCGATAAGACGCAGACAGAAATTGCCACGATAATAGGCCTATCACAAGTACAAGTATCACGAATCGAAAAGCAGGCTCTAAAATTGATTAAGACATTATTGCAGACCTTATAATATTAGGGTCTGTTTTTATTTTTAATTTAGGGCATACTAAACACAGAGGTGAGATTAATGCATAATACTACCGTAAATAAACTTAAAAACAAAGGACTCATTTACCTATTTTTGTTTTTTTTGTTGATAGCAGGGAGTGCTGCTGCCTGGCTGTATTGGGGAGACGATCTCCCTAAAAAAACGCCACTTAGAGCCAAGCAAGTTTTTCTGTGGCATAACAATCTAAATAATGCACAGACTATAACTGTTGACCAAACATAATATCTAACAGGGGGTAGTATAATGGTTGTAAAAGTTATCGAACTTGTTGGCACTTCTCGTCACAATTGGACCGACGCCGTAGATAACGCTGTATTGGAAGCTGCCAAAACTGTTGACGACATCCTAGGAGTTGAAGTAACTAACTTCACCGCTAACGTAGACAATGGTCATATAGCTGAATACAAAGCGGATGTAAAGATTGCATTCCAGGTTCATCACTAAATAAAAATATAAACAACAAAGAGTGCCTTCGGCACTCTTTGTTGTTACATGAATTAATCAGTGTATCTATGGTCAAAATATAAGTAAATTTTGGGTTCGGAGGGGAATGTTTTTCCCTTCCGAACCCTTAGAGTGAACACGGTTCAGAGCGTGATTAGCCGAGGACTAAATTTACAGGCTGTAGCAAAGATAACAGCGGAGGTGGCGCCAGATGTTTAAAGGAACAAATAGCCAAACTGAACAGCAAAAATTTCAACAAAAGTTCGAACAGCTTAAGCCTAAAACACCTGTCTTAAAAAATGTTATTTGGGCTTTTATTGTTGGTGGTTTGATCTGCATGTTAGGGCAATTTTTTTTAAATTATTTTGTCAGTTTAGGGTTTAGCAAAAAAGAAGCGGCCGGACCCACGTCAACTATACTGGTTTTTTTGAGCGCATTTTTTACCGGATTAGGAGTTTATGACGAGCTGGGAAGAAGAGCTGGCGCCGGGTCTATCGTACCGATAACCGGTTTTGCCAATTCCATTGTGGCCCCAGCTATGGAATTTAAGCGGGAGGGCTACATTTTTGGCGTAGGAGCCAAAATGTTCGTTATCGCCGGGCCAGTACTGGTATATGGCATATCGACAGCAGTATTAATCGGGTTCATTTATTGGCTCAGACAGTAAGGAGGTGGATAGGCATGAATAAAAAACGTGGCCAGCAAAGTATGGTTTTTGCCTTTCCCCCCGTAATAACAAGTACGGCCAACATTGTTGGGCCAATGGAAGGCGAGGGAATCTTGACTGAATTTTATGACCAGATCATGGAAGATAACCTTAATAATAAAAACAGTTGGGAACTGTGTGAATCTTATATGATGGAATGGGCCATTAGGACTGCAGTGGCAAAAGACAACTGCGTCATGGAAGATGTTGACTATGTGCTGGCTGGCGATTTGCTAAACCAACTGATGAGTACCCATTTTGCTATTAGAAATCTCGATAGGCCATTTTTGGGACTCTATGGCGCATGTTCTACTATGGTTGAAAGTATGCTAATCGGGTCTACGCTCATTGACGGCGGATATGCAAACAAAATTGTAGCTGCTGTGTCCAGCCATCATGATACCGCTGAGCGCCAATATCGTTTTCCTACCGAACAAGGAGTTCAGCGTCCGATGATATCTCAATGGACAGTTACCGGAGCCAGTGCAGCAGTTCTTTCTGTAATCGGAACAGGCCCGCGGATTACAGCAGCGACGGTGGGGAAAATAGTAGATATGGGGATAAAAGACCCTAATGCGATGGGTCCGGCAATGGCGCCAGCAGCTGCAGACACAATATGGCGGCATTTTTCCGATACCGGTCGTCAGCCGGGCTACTATGACATGATATATACCGGCGACTTAGGAAATGTCGGTAAATCACTCGTAATAGAATTGTTTAAAGAACGCGGAGTTGACTTATCTGCAAACTACGAAGATTGTGGTTGCATGATATACAAAAAAAATCAGGACGCTCATTCCGGTGCCAGTGGCTGCGCCAGTTCCGGCATAGTGTTTACTGGCTATATATATAAAATGCTTCTGGGGAAAAAAATGCGCAAAATACTGCTTGTCGGCACAGGCAGCCTACATAGCCCGACCTCATATCAGCAAAAAGAATCAATTCCCTGTATTGCTCATGCCATAGCGGTGGAAATATAAAAGGAGGAAACGCATTTGCAGGCGTATCTGATGGCTTTTGTTATCGGCGGTTTAATTTGTGTAATCGGACAATTACTAATGGATCTTACTCCGCTGACACCCGCTCACATACTGGTTATGTTTGTCGTATTAGGTGGAATTTTGAGCGGATTAGGGCTATACCAGCCGTTAGTAGATATTGGCGGCGCCGGAGCAACCGTCCCGTTGCTTGGATTCGGACACTCCTTGGTTTCCGGCACAATTGAAGAAGTAAATAAGGCCGGGTTCTGGGGGATTTTCAGTGGCGCTATCAAAGCCAGTGCCATGGGAATAACGGCAGCCATTGTTTTCGGCCTGCTAATGGCGGTAATCTTTAATCCGAAAGGGTAGGCGGCATCATCAGCATGTTATCAATAGATATGGTTGGTTTTATTATAAGTAAAGCAGCCGGTGGTACAGAATTTGTCAGCACAGCTAATTTAGTTAATCCGGTAGCCGTTCTCAAACACCCGATAGCTGTAGTTAATCTTAGATTTGCAATAATTTCTTTAATTTTGAGTATATGTAAGTTTTTATAGTAAATCATGGGGTGATAAGAATGCCGACGAAGCGAGTTTCCAGTAAAATATCCGGTTATATTAAACCGGGTCAGTCTCAAACTCAGCCCCTGGAAGCCGGTCAACCAGACAATGAAACCCTGATTGCCCAAACCAAAATAGCTAATACGTCTCAGCCGAATAATTCAGAAGAAATTATAACCCTGCTAAGCAAGATTAACAATCAACTGGAAAACTTACAAAGTTCTCTAACATCCGGTTACCAGTCCGGCGGGCAATTGCAACAATCTGGTCAGCAGTCCCAGCAAAACCAACAATCATCACAACAAGTTACAAGCCAGCAATCACAAACTGAGGTATCACAAGAACTGAAGAACTTATTCAGTATGTTATTGCAAGGTAGCAACAAAACAGCTAATACTAACAGCAATAACCAGATGCAAAGCCCTGTACAACAGCTAAATCAGAGCCAAAACCACAATAACGGTCAAAACAGTAAACAAAATCAAAGTAGCACAATGGCAGTACAGACTGCAGCCCAAGTCCTTGCTCAAGCTCAGTATGAACTTTCAAATGAGCTTGAAGCCAGCCTTAAAAAGCTCAAGCAGGTAATTAGCGAGAGTGAAAAAATAGCTAACAAAATTAGCAATCTGCTGGGAGAAGAAAATAGCCAAAAGTAATGGAGTGATGAACTTGGCCAAAGCAGCAGCCCATAATAAAATTCGCGTAATTCTTGTTACCGACGGTGACAAGGTGGCTCAACAGGCTGTTGAAAACATTGCTACTTCTTTGGGATTAAGGTGTATTTCAGCTTCGGCAGGCAACCCGACGCCTATTAGTGGAAAAAGAATTGTCGAGTTATTAAAAACCGTACCCTATGACCCGGTGTTAGTTATGTTTGACGACAAAGGGCATCGGGAAAAAGCTCAAGGCGAGCGAGCGCTTGAATATGTTGCCAATCATCCGGATATTGATGTGTTGGGAGCTGTGGCTGTGGCTTCAAATACTACCGGAATTACCGGAGTACAGGCTGATGCCTGTATCGACTGCCAAGGTCATATAATTGATATGTCAGTAGATAAAAATGGCGAAATCAAAGATAAAAAAAATTGTAGCTGCAAGCCTTTAATTACCGGTGATACTGTTGATGTACTTAATGACGTAGATGTTCCTGTCATCATTGGAGTTGGTGATATTGGCAAGATGGACAAGCATGATGATTTAAGCCGGGGAGCACCGATTACCCGTAAGGCCATCGAAGAGATATTGAAACGGAGTGGCATAGATTATGACAGATGAGCGAAAGATAGCAAAAGAAATTGACAGTAATATCAACTATATTAAAGAGTTGCTAGGTGTTGGCGAAACATTTGACATTATATTCCGCGAGTACAGAGTAGGACGAAAACGCGCCGCTTCATTCTCTATTAATGGAATGACTAATGATGTGTTGTTATCCAATGTGCTTGAAGAGTTGACAGCCTACAACCAAGAAGAGTTAGCAATCCACACTTTGCAAAAACTTTTATATTCCCGCACCACTCATTCCCAGGCCAAATTGGTTGAAAATATGAATGACGCCGTAACTAGTCTGCTGTCAGGCGAACTCCTATTTTTTGTGGATGGCGAAACGCAAGTAATGGTTATTGATGCCCGCGCCTATCCGACCCGTGCTCCGGCTGAGTCTAATATTGAAAAGGTAACCAGGGGCTCAAGAGATTCTTTTGTCGAAACAATAGTTTTTAATACTGCTTTGATAAGACGCCGTCTCCGTGACCCTAAACTCAGGTTTGAAATCATTAAAGTTGGCACACGTTCACAATGTGATATAGCGGTATGTTATATTAAAGATATTACTAATCCGGAACTGGTTGAGACTGTGAAAAACCGGCTCAATAATATCAACATTGACGGCGTTCCCATGGCTGAAAAAGCTATTGAAGAATATATTGTAGGAGGCAGCAAATGGAATCCGCTGCCTAAGGTACGTTATACCGAACGTCCCGATGCAGCCGCAGTCCACCTTTTAGAGGGTCACGTCTGCATAATAGTCGATACCTCACCTAATATTATGATTTTGCCGACTACTTTCTGGCATCATGTACAGCATGTCGAAGAATTTCATCAAAATGTAGTAATCGGCTCATATTTGCGGTTTGTCAGGTTGGCCGGAATTATGCTCTCGCTGGCTCTACCGCCTTTATGGCTGGCTACAGTATTAAACAGGCATCTGCTGCCTGAGTCACTCGCATTTTTGGGACCACGCGATCCTGGTATAATTCCTCTTGGCCTTCAGTTTCTTTTGGCCGAATTTGGTATCGAATTGGTAAGGATGGCCACTGTCCATGTGCCAACAGCCCAATCAACCGCGTTAGGGTTTATCGGGGCGTTTATGTTAGGGGACTTTGCTACTAGAGTAGGGCTGTTCGGCAATGAAATCATTTTCTATACGGCCGTGGCGGCAGTAGGAGCTTTCGCCACGCCAAGTATGGAATTTGCTATGGCCATGCGGCTGTTCCGGGCAATACTGATTGTGTTGGTTATGTTTTTAAAATTGCCAGGTTTTATCATTGGATTGGTCGCGATATTCTTTTTGCTTCTGAAAACAAGATCGTTTGGTATTCCTTACCTGTGGCCGGCAATTCCGTTTAATTTCAGTGCGATGAAAGATGCGCTATTTCGCTTGCCAATTCCTAACAAGATTTTACGGCCTGCGGTTTTAAAGCCCCAGGATTATGACCGGTTGAACAGTGGTGGAGTAGAAAAAGAAGACACTAAAAATAATAATGACGAAGATAAATAAAAATTGCCGCCTGCTAATAGGGCGGCAATTTTTATTTTATTTACCCCGGAAGAAATCACGGATTCGTCCCAAACTTTCATTGATATTTGCTTGGTGTTCCATAAAAACACCCTTGTTTTCTGCATTGACAGCATCTTTCATCTGATTTATTGTTGAGTGAACCTTGGTTACTTCTCCTAAAATGCCTACTTGCTCCATACTTGGCTTTACTTGTTCCCAAGTTCCTTGAAGTTCTTTTACTTTAGAAGCAGCTTTTTTCCAATCATTTTCCTCGACATAGAAACTGACATTACGGACTGAGTTACCGGTAGCGATTATATCAGCCACTGGTGACAGCTTGTACGATTTACCGATATCGCTGATGCTCCCCATAAATTTATTTAAGCTTTCATACGAATTGGTAACCTTCTGGGCGTTGATAGCAGCAGTCAGCTTACCGATAGCTTCATCAGCTTCTTTAACGCCCTTTTTGTCGCCGACAGCGGCTTTAGCTTGCTGCCACAATGTCTGCAAGTTGCCGAGACCAGCTTGAGCCTGAGCCCAATCTTCCTTATTGATACCTTCAAACACAACACCAGCGGTTGCTTCTAAGTCATAGAGCTCTGCCGGAGCTGAAATGAACCGTTCCATAAACGGGGGATTAGGTTTGGCTTCCACCGGTTTGCCGGCTGGGCCAATTTCCGGTTTGGGGGCAGGACCGGACAACACTCCGCAGCCGCTTAGACTAAAAGACAAAATAACGACTGCAACAGCTAGTGATTTTATCGGGCTGATTACCCGCATTAAGTTTTTTCCTCCTTTCATTTTTTGCTCAGATGTTGGCAGGGCGCGCCCATATAATTATTTTGGGCATATTTCAGGATTTTAGTATGGGAAATAAATCAGCTATTTCATTTTGCTTTTTGTAGCTTTTTTAGTATAATTTAGTAGGACCCTGACTGATGTTAATAAGGAGGACACATATTTGTTTGGATTTGATGCTGACATGGTGTTTAGAATACCAGCACTGTTAATCGCTCTAACTGTGCATGAATATTCCCACGCCCGGATGGCAGTTGCTCTGGGGGACCCTACTCCCAGGTTTATGGGGCGTTTAACGCTTAATCCTGTAGCTCACCTTGATCCAATTGGGCTTATCATGCTGTGGTTGTTCAAATTTGGCTGGGCCAAACCAGTACCGGTCAATCCCAGCTACTTCAAGAACTACCGTCAAGGCATGCTATTAGTATCACTTGCAGGACCGGTATCTAATATGCTATTGGCACTGATAACAGCGTTCATTATCGGCATTTTGGCCAAAATGCAGTTATTGAGTGGTAACTGGGTCAAAGTATTATGGATGATTTACAGCTACAACATCATCCTTGCTATCTTTAATTTAGTGCCAATACCACCGCTTGACGGATCAAAAGTACTGGCAAGTTTATTGCCCGGTCGTCAAGGGTATATATTTGAGCAAATGGAACAATACGGGCCGTTTATCCTTATGGCGCTTGTATATGTCGGAATTATCGGCATGATTACTTACCCGCTGGAAAGGACATTGGCCTATATCATCAATATAATAGTTACGACAATTTTGTAACAGGAGGAGATACATTTGGCTAAAGGTCGCATTTTTAGTGGTATGCAGCCGTCAGGAAAATTTCATATGGGGAACTATCAAGTGCTTAATAACTGGATTAAGCTGCAGAATGAATACGATTGCGTTTACTCGATTGTTGACTGGCATGCACTTACTTCGTCTTATGAAGATACTAGCAAAATTCCGGAACGCATAGAATGTATGGCGCTCGACTGGCTTAGCGCAGGGCTTGACCCAGAAAAAAATATTATATTTGTTCAGTCGCATGTAAAGGAACACGCTGAACTACATCTATTGTTGTCCATGATGACACCGCTATCTTGGCTGGAGCGAGTACCTACCTACAAAGACAAATTACAACAACTGGGCGAAATGGGTAAGGAAATTAATACTTACGGGTTTCTGGGTTATCCGGAACTGCAAACTGCCGACATAATACTTTACAAAGCGAATGCTGTACCGGTAGCCGAAGACCAGCTGCCTCACCTTGAATTAGCAAGAGAAATTGTACGCCGTTTTGCTAACCTGTATAAACCAATATTTCCGGAGCCTCAGCCGCTTTTGAGCCCGCTGTTGCCAGGTATTGACGGTCGGAAAATGAGCAAGTCTTACGGCAACGAGATACCCTACGCCGCTGAGCCGGACGAGCTAAAGGCACGGGTAAGGCTGATGATTACCGACCCGCAGCGTGTCAAAAAAACCGATCCCGGTAACCCTGATATTTGCACAGTATATACTTTCCATAAGATCTTTAGCCCGCAACAGACTGAAATTGCTAGCCATTGCAGGAATGCCAACATTGGCTGCGTTGAATGTAAAAACCGTCTGGCTGAGAAGATGATCGCCACTTTGGCTGATGTTCACAGCCGCCGCAAAGATATGGCTACTAAGCCTGCCAAAATTAAAGAAATTTTAGCTTATGGTGCCGAACGGGCGCGCAAGATTGCCGCAGCTACCATGGAGGAAGTTCGGGCAGCCATGAATCTGGATTAATGCTGGTATGTCTGGCTGTAACATCAAGCTGGAATCCTTTGAAGGGCCGCTGGCTTTATTAATGCACCTGATTGAAAAAAACCAAATTGACATTTACAATATCCCGATTGCTGAGGTAACAGAACAGTATTTAGCTTATCTTAAGGCTATGGAAGAATTTAATATCGAAATAGCCAGTGAATTTTTGGTTATGGCTGCTACACTCCTGCAAATAAAATCACGCCTGCTGCTGCCACGCCCCGTTATCACTGAAGAGATAATTGAAGAAATTGATCCACGCCAGGAACTTGTCGAACGGCTTATTGAATACCGCAAGTTTAAACAAATCGCAGAAGTGTTGAACCAGCTTGGCGAGGAACGGGAAAAATATTATACCAGGCTGCCTCAGGAATTTGCCCGGCAGTTTCCCCCCCCTGCCGGACTTAGTCTTGACGACCTGTTAAGAGCATTTGCCGCTCTCTGGGAAAGCACCGCGGAACATTTCGCGGTTATTGCCCCGGAAGAAATAAGCGTTAAAGACAAAATGCACGATATCATCACCTTGCTTAGAAATAATAACGGGTATATGGAGTTTAACAAAACGATTATTAGGACAGGCTCACGATCAGAAATAGTTGCCGCATTCCTGGCACTGTTGGAACTAATGCGGTTAAAAAGGGTGGTAATTTGCCAAGAACGACAGTTTGCCCCTATCTACCTTACCTTGAAGGAGTGAAAGGCACTTATGTTTTACCGGCATTTGCAAGGGCCGATAGAAGCATTGCTGTTCGCTAGCGGGCAGCCGTTACCGGCAGACAAAATTGCCAGCATATTAAATATTCACCCTGGGCATGTCCATACCCTTATTGCTGAGATGATTGAGGCTATGTCAGTTGACGAACGGGGTCTTACTATCGTTGAGGTAGCCGATGGTTATCAGATATGCACCAAACCAGCCTATGCCGAAATTATCAACAAGCTGACCACCGTCCAGGACAGTAAGTTATCAATTGCTGCGTTAGAAACGTTAGCAATTGTTGCCTTTAAGCAACCGGTGACCAAACAAGAAATTGAAAGCATCCGAGGGGTAAAATCTGATAGAGTCATTACTACACTTTTAGATCGAATGCTTATTAAAGAAGTCGGCCGAAAGGAAGCCGTAGGCCGTCCGATCCTGTATGGTACAACCAACGAATTTCTTCAGTGTTTTGGGCTAAAAAGCCTGGACCAACTGCCAGCTATAGCCAATCTGCTGCCTGATGATTCTAAAGATGATACAAAGACAGTCTAAATTAGGCTGTCTTTTTTAGTGTGAGCTTGGTCAGATATAATATCCTAAGTGTATATATCATGGAAATACTGTAAAAATTAAATATGTTTGTAAAAGCAAGAGGTGGAAAGCTTGAACAATTGGCTAATAGTCATAACATCAGCTGTGATTTTGGTGCTGCTGCTTTCCCGAGTCAATCTTTATATTGACTTTCAATTTTGTCGGCGTAGTGATGATGATTATGTGGCAGTTACCGTCTATATTTTTCGCCAATTATTAGTTTACACCATCAAAATACCTGTTATTCAGATAGTGCGTTACAACGATGTGCCGTGGTTAAATTTGGAATTGGAGGGCTCATCAGACCATGCTGAAACCAATGTAGACCGTGAGCAGCAGTTTGTAAAAAGATTTTGTGACATTCTGCTACGTAAACCTAAAAAATTAAATAGATTAATCAAAACAGTAAATAATTTTTTACGCCTTTATCGCCGCTTTGTAGATAGAATGGTAGCCAATGTACACTGTGAAAAACTGGACTTTAAAGCCGTGTATGGGTTTGAGGATGCAGCCTGGACAGGAATGGCAATGGGAGTTTTCGGGGCGCTTAGGGGAGTAATGTTAACAAGACTTTATAATCGATTAACTTTTGATACAAAACCTAATATAAAAATAACACCCGTATATGGAGAGAACCGTTTTGAGGTCGAATTTCGGTGTATATTCCGCATAAGACTTGGCAATGTTATTACTGCAACTATGGCTATATTACCAAATTCAATGCATAGGGAGGCGACTCGCAGTGGCTGAGCATCCAATACAGGGTTTGATGAAAACTGCCATGGAAAGTATCAAGGGAATGGTGGATGTCAATACCATTGTCGGCGATGCGCTGGAGACTCCGGATGGAACAGTAATAATTCCTATATCGCGGGTAGCTTTCGGCTTTGCAGCTGGCGGTGGCGACTACGAAGCTGAAGAAACGGCAACCACCCAAAATCACCCTTTTGGCGGCGCCAGCGGTGCCGGGATAAGCGTTAAGCCAGTAGGATTTTTGGTCTGTTCGCCTACAAACGGTGTGCGGTTTATGTCGGTGGAAAGCAATCTTGTCTATGACCGGATTATTGATATGGTACCACAAGTAATCAGCAAAATTGAAAATATGTTCAACTCAAACAAAAATAACGATGCGGACCTTGAACAGTTGGCACAAACAGCCGAAACTCAATCTACAAACACATGATACAGCTCATCTATAAATTAAATTCATGAATTTAAAAACCGCACATAATTGTGCGGTTTTTGCATATAAATCTACTGACCTGATTAATTATTATTATTGAACTAAGTTATCAAGTTTTTCTTTAATTTGAGTGGCATGCAACGCTTCGGCCTCGGCGAAATGTTTGAACATTTTTGCTACGTCTTTGTCATTGATGCGGTCAGCGAAAGATTGGTAATCACGCACAAGTTCCTGCTTTTGAGTAAGTGTAGTACGTAAGGCAGTTTTGATGTCAAGCATTTCCATATTGATTCACCTCCTTGAATTTGTTACTATTATCTCCGGCTAAAGGCAAAATGATGCCAGGATATTATTACACACCAAAAATAGGCAGGCCTGGAAACAGATAATTTTGACCTTAGCCTAATTTAATTATATAATAGTTTTTGGCTTATCCTACACGAAAGGATTGGATTAATGCGACAACTAACTAGTCTTGGGATATTATTGGTTTGTCTGGTTTTCTTGCCATCAGTTGGACTTACGGCAGAGCATCCGCCGGAAGTTACGGCAAAGGCAGCAATTGTAATCGAAGCATCAACAGGAAAAGTGCTGTATGAAAAAAACGCTGAAGAACGGCGTTATCCGGCCAGTACTACCAAGATTATGACCCTGATTACAGCGCTGGAGTATGGAAAGCTTGATGATATTGTAACTACCAGCGCCAATGCTGCCAATACCGAGGGTTCGTCGCTATGGCTTTCACCCGGGGAGCAGCTCAAAATGCTGGACATGCTTTATGGCGTAATGCTTGTCTCAGGCAATGATGCCACGGTTGCGATAGCCGAGCATATTTCCGGCTCAGTTGATAAATTCGCCCGGCTAATGACAGAAAAGGCCCATGCGATTGGTGCAGAAAACAGTAATTTTACCAATACCAGTGGTCTGCCAGATGAGAACCATTACACCACCGCCCATGATTTAGCCAAAATTACAGCTTACGGGTATAAAAATCCGCTCTTTGCGCAGATTGTTTCAACTGAGCATAAAGTCATTCCCTGGCCTGGAAAAGATCATGACCGCGACTTGTATAATGAAAATAAAATGCTGTGGCTGTATGACGGTGCCAACGGGGTTAAAACAGGTTATACTGATGCTGCAGGGCGTTGTTTAGTCTCAGCTGCCAAAAAGAACGGCATTCAATTGGTTGCCGTGGTACTGGACAGCGAATATATGTGGGATGATTCGATAAAGTTATTGGATTATGGCTATACTCAACTGCAGCAAGTTCCAGTTATTCGCCACGGCGACATTCTAAAAACGGTTAAAGTTAATGAAGGTAAAACAAGCGACATCAAGTTGGTGGCAACCAATGATATAACTGTACCCATGGCTGACAACGAACGCGACAAGTTCACAACTGTTGTTGATGCTCCAACCAAATTGGATGCACCGGTTACCTCCGGCCAAAAACTAGGAACCGTAAAGGTTTTATATAATAATAAAGAAGTGGCAAGCTCAGACTTAGTAGCTGACCGGACGGTAGAACGAAAAACTTTTTTTGGCATGCTTTGGGGTTCGGTATGGAGCTTTCTTACATTTGTAATCCGTAATTTTGCTTAAGGATGCCAAACGGCGTCCTTTTGCCGTTCTAGCCTGATATTATTTGTCATACCATCATAATGGGTGATATGACGATGATTAACCTAATTTGGCTCATCCTAATGGCCGGAGGCATTCTTTACGCCGGTATAAACGGCAGGATTGAGGTTGTTACGCAAAGCGCCATAAACGCTGCGAAAAGTGCGGTAGAATTAGCAATCAATTTAATCGGAGTCATGTGTTTATGGCTGGGGATCATGAAAATAGCCGAGCTATCAGGTATTATTAAAGTAATTTCCTACACATTGAGCCCGATAATCGGTTTATTATTTCCAAGAGTCCCCAGGAACCACCCGGCCATGGGCGCGATTATAATGACTATCAGCGCCAACATGCTGGGACTAGGCAATGCCGTAACACCGCTCGGTATTAAAGCCATGCAAGAGCTGCAAACAATTAATCCCAAAAAAGATACCGCCACCCCGGCTATGTGCACTTTGCTGGCTTTGTGCACTACCGGTTTTACGCTTGTTCCGGCAACCATTATCGCTTTGCGGTCAGCGGCAGGTTCAGTAAATCCCACAGAGATTGTTGGTTCAACATTGCTAGTTAGTCTGCTGTCTACAATTCTGGTACTGATAATGGACCGAATATGCCAGATGATATTTAGACGGTAATCGGGAGGCGAATGCCTGGATGTTGACTGAATTATGTGAGCAACTGTCTGTTTGGGCAATACCTGTCGTGTTACTGCTCATCCCGGTAGTAGGTTATCTGCGACGTGTTAAAGTTTATGAAGCTTTTGTGGAAGGAGCTGCGGAAGGATTTCATACTGCAATTCGCATTATGCCGTGTCTGGTGGCAATGCTGGTGGCCATTAGTATTTTTCGTGCCTCTGGGGCCCTGGATGCCTGTGTGGCCGGGATCAACCCGATATTGAAAGCGCTGGGGGTGCCGCCTGATTTGGTGCCTTTGGCCATTATGCGTCCATTGTCAGGCAGCGGTTCATTGGGATTAGCCACTGAGATATTAAATACCTTTGGTCCCGATTCGCTGGTGGGGAAAATTGCTTCAACTGTATTGGCAAGTACCGATACCACTTTTTATGTTTTAACAGTATATTTTGGCGCAATTGGCATCAGCAACCCCAGATACTCGGTGTTTGTCGGCTTATTTGGTGATGTGGCCAGCTTTATGGCTTCAGTCTACATATGTCAATATCTTTTCAATCACTAACTGGTAGCGTCGTTTACCAGTTTTTTCTATGCCTTCATCTGTGGCACTTCAAAGGCGGCAGAATACACTGTAATGTGAATAAAGCAGGGATGAATTGGAGGGAAAGTCCATGATTAAAGTGGTAGTGGTTGGCGGTGGTTGGGCAGGCTCTGCCGCAGCGTTAGCAGCGGCTAAAGCCGGGGCGCAGGTAGTTTTACTTGAGCGTACTGATTTGTTGTTAGGCACCGGACTAGTTGGTGGTATATTCCGGAACAACGGACGGTTTACAGCAGCCGAAGAAGCTATTGCTATGGGCGGCGGGGATTTATTTGTGGCCATGGATGCGAATAGTAGGCACCGTGGTATAAATTTTCCTGGACATAACCACGCTTCCTTTTATGATGTAACTACTATGGAACCATTAGTAAAAAAAATTCTCCAGAACTATGGCATTGAAATTAAAACTCAAACAAGAGTTTCCAGTGTTGTCAAATGCGGAAAAAAAATTCAACATTTGATTACTGATAGCGAAGAACAGATTAAAGGTGATGTCTTTGTTGACACCACTGGCACAGCCGGGCCAATGGGCAACTGCTTGAAATTCGGCAATGGCTGCGCGATGTGTATCTTACGTTGCCCGACTTTTGGCCCCAGGGTAAGTATTACCGCTAAAGCCGAAGTTAAAGAAATACTTGGTAAGAAAGCTGATGGCACTTATGGAGCCATGAGCGGTTCGTGCAAACTCAACAAAGATTCACTTAGTCCTGAACTTAAAGACCAATTGGAAAAAGAAGGTGTTGTCGTTATTTCTTTACCTGACAACCTCAAGAAGACGGTGATGCTGGGCAAGAAAGCGTGTACACAATATGCAATTGCTGACTATGCTGAAAACGTTGTGTTGATTGATACCGGTCATGCTAAACTAATGACATCATATTTCCCGCTTGATATGCTCAGAACAGTACCTGGCCTTGAGCGCGCCAGGTATGAGGACCCCTACTCCGGCGGAGTAGGCAATTCGGTACGGTATCTGGGTATTGCTCCTTGCAGCAATTCATTAAAAGTTGAGGGAATCGACAACTTATTCTGCGCCGGTGAAAAAGCAGGCATACTGGTCGGCCATACCGAGGCCGTCGTAACCGGACTGCTAGCCGGCCATAACGCTGTACGCTGCTGTTTGGATATGCAGTATCTTGAGCTGCCGCTTGAATTGACATCAGGCGATTTTATCAACTTCATCCATGAACAAATGACAACAGATGAAGGGATAAGAATACGGTATACTTTTTCAGGTTCTGTTTATTTCGAACGTATGAAAAAATTGGAATTATATTCGGCACAGCGGGGCGAAATTAATGAACGGGTTGCTAAAGCAGGCCTAACCGATATTTACAATACCTGCCTGGTATGACAAGGAGGGATACCCATGATCAACAAATTAACTATGAAGTGCATTGACATCAATTCCCCCTATTGTCCATGCTTATTGGCAGAAACTAATCATTGCGTTTTTTGCAGTCATTTAAAAGGTGAGCTAGTGTGTGACTGCAACTGGAGCGGAGTGTGTATACTATATGAGAAACAGTGGCAGCCTAAAAAGCAGAATAGAACTATGGATGCTGATACGCCTGTCCGAATGGAGACTGACACTGAGTTTGTGGTGAAACGAACTATAACCGAGCGTACATACCTTTTAGAATTTGAAGTTGATCCTGAATTTGCCAGATCACTTGAAAGATGCGGCTCATTTGTCTTTTTACGCCGCCCATCCGACCAGCAATTTTATCATTTTCCTGTAGAAGTGATGAAGGTAAATGGAAATAATATTCAAGTAGTTGTTAAAACTATCGGGCCTAAATCTTCCCGTTTACTGTCTGATGACAACAGACAGGTGCTGGTACGGGGACCGTATTATAATGGTATTTTTGGTCAGCCCTGGATTGACAGTATAGTTAATGGTAAAATATTATTAATAGTTGGAGGTATGGGGCAGCCGCCGGCTATACCCATAGCACATAAACTTGTTAAAGGTAATAATAGTATTAAGGCTATTTTAGCGCCAGGTAAAATGGGAAAAGTGTTTATTGCAGAGGAACTGACTGAACTCGGCATAATGGTACACACAGTATCATCGATGCGACAGTTTGGTATAAATGCCATAACCGAACTTATGGCAGATACGGCAGAACGCCCTGACTTAGTAGTCAGCGCCGGGCCTGATGAGCAGCACTACGGCATTATTGCCGCAATGCAGACAGCCGGAGTAAATATACCGATGGCAGCCACAAACAATAATACCATGTGCTGCGGAGAAGGCATTTGCGGCAGTTGCGAGCGTATAACCAAAGACAACAAAAAAGTGCGCTCCTGCAAGGTACAGACTGATTTTAGTCAATTTGTTCAAGAATAAATATAGTTGGAAAGTGGGAATCGGATTCGATGCTGGAACGTTTGCAGAAAGTAATTGCTCAAGCAGGTATTGCTTCGCGGCGTGATGCAGAAGAGCTCATTAAGGCCGGCAGGGTAACTGTCAACAATATAGTAGTTACTGAGCTTGGTACTAAGATTGAGCCAAAGCGAGACAAGGTCGCCGTCGATGGCAAACCGCTAACAGCCGAAAAATATGTCTATGTTTTGTTGAACAAACCCAAAGGCGTGGTTACCACCCTTGAAGACCCCCGGGGCCGAAAAACGGTGGCCGACCTTGTTGCCAATATTCCGGAAAGAATTTATCCGGTTGGCAGATTGGATTATAATACCGAGGGACTATTAATCATGACCAATGACGGTGATCTAACCTATGCCTTAACCCACCCTAGCCACGAAATAGCCAAAACTTATTTAGCCAAGGTGGAAGGTTATCCGCCTGAAGAAAAGCTAGATTTGCTCCGGGCAGGAATTAAACTGGAGGATGGTATTACCGCCCCAGCCAAAATTAACATTGTAGCAGTCGACCGTGAGAAAGGACTAACTACTTTGGAAATTATTATTAAAGAAGGTAAAAATCGCCAAATCCGCAGGATGTGTGAAGCTATCGGTTATCCGGTTAAAAACTTGAAACGAGTTAAAATTGCTTTCTTAACACTTGAGGGGCTTCGTCGGGGGCAGTACCGCCAACTGCTTCCTGGTGAGGTCGAAGAACTGAAACGCCTGGGCAAGAAAAAAAACGGATAAATCGATAACCCTTATTTCGAAAGTAAATAAGGTTTTTTTCTACAACAGTAATTTAAAAAGGCGAGCGTGACATATGAAGCATGTTCTTATTATCGGCGGCGGCGCAGCCGGCTTGATGGCGGCAGTTAGCGCGGCCCGGCATGGAGCTAGAGTAACCGTGCTTGAAAAAATGAATGACATTGGTCGTAAATTGCTGATTACTGGTAAAGGCCGTTGCAATATCACCAATAACTCTGATATTCCGGAACTGATAAAAAATATGCCCGGCAATGGCGCATTCTTATATAGCGCACTTCATGCTTTCAGCAATCAGGATTTAGTAGAGTTTTTTCATAGTTCCGGACTACCAACCAAGATAGAGCGTGGTGGACGCATTTTTCCGGTTAGCGATCAAGCCCGGGACGTGGTTAAAACTTTTACAAAAGTGTTGGCTAAATTTGATGTCAACATAGTTACCAATAAAACAGTTAAAAAGCTCATTATTGACAACAGCCACATTTACGGCGTGTCGACACAAGACGCCGAATACAGAGCAGATGCCGTGATTTTGGCCACCGGCGGCGCATCTTATCCGGGAACAGGTTCTTCCGGCGATGGCTACCGATTGGCCCAGGCCGCCGGGCACACCATCGTGCCCATCAAACCGTCATTAGTACCACTGGAAGTTGAAGAAGAGTGGGTGACCGAATTACAGGGCTTGGCGCTAAAAAATGTTACAGCTACGGTAGTTTTTGCTGGGAAAAAAGTCGCTGATGAGTTTGGTGAAATGTTATTTACTCATTATGGCTTGTCCGGACCTATTATTTTATCACTCAGTAAAAAGGTATCAGAGTTGTTAACAGCCACAAATGGGCAGGAAGTGTCTATTGAGATAAATCTTAAACCAGCGTTAACTGCCGAAACGTTGGACAAGCGCATTCAGCGGGACTTTACCAAATTTACCAAAAAGCAACTTAAGAATGCGCTACATGAGCTTCTTCCTGCCAAACTTATACCGGTTATTATTGATTTGGCCTTTATCAATCCGGATAAATTTGTACACCAGATTACCAAAGAGGAACGTATCCGGTTACTTCATAAACTGCATCATTTGACTTTCACAATAGCCAAAACCAGACCGGTAACTGAAGCTATAGTAACAGCCGGCGGTGTTAGCACAAAAGAAATTAATTCGCGTACTATGGAATCAAAACTTATATCCAGGCTGTTTTTTGCAGGCGAAGTAATTGATATTGACGGGTTTACAGGCGGATTTAATTTACAAGCAGCATTCTCCACAGGCTACGTAGCGGGTAAATATGCAGCTACCATCCAAAACCAACAGTAATTATCACGGAGGGTTTGGCATGGAGAACAGAAATCACCGGTTCCGGCAAAAAAAATTTCTCTGCATTGACCGGCTGCTGATAAGGCTTGCGACAGTAGCGATTATTGCCTTATTGGCATCTCAGACACTCATGATCAGTGGTGAAACCCGTAAATATCTTTCATTAGTAGACAAGCTAGAAGGAGAGCAAATAACATCTCCGGCCACAATGTATGCTGCCGATGTTCCTTGGCCTGACCCTAATAAAAGCATGAACACTGTCAATAAAGTTGTTGCTCGGTCTATGCGTACGCTAAGGCCAGGCAAGGATATTGTCATCCGGATGATTAACCCGCCGGCAAACGCAGACGCAATTGTTACGGTAAATGGCGAAACTGTTGGCAATTTTGGCAAAGGAAAAGTTGAAGTTAAAATATATGATGGCGATTATTTGGAAATTGACGCCACAAATGTCAAAGTGCCAACACAGTTTATCATTGATACCCGTCGGGATGATATTATATTTCCGGTAGACGGAATAATGCTTGAAGGTCGAGGAACTGTCATTTCAGTCGGTAAGGTGATTTTTAAAAGATAATAATATTTAGGGCTATAGTTTGAAATATTAACAGAAACTTAGAAACAAACGTTAATATTGAAGGAAATTTTTTCCCAGTAGGGAATTATAAATTAATGCATTTTGGGATTTTTGTGGAGGCCTACTATGATTATAATGATGAACGCACCCACCGCTGAACAAATTAACCGAGTATTAGACAAACTACGCCATATGGGTTTGGATGGTCACTCGATAACCAGCGCGGATAAAACAATCATTACTGCCAGTGGTGATTTATCGGCCTGTAATCCGGAATTATTTGAAAGAATGCCAGGAGTAAATAAGGTTGTCATTGTTGGAACACCGTATAAACTAGTCAGTCGGGAATTTCAAAGTAAAAATACCGTAGTTAGCATTGGTGACGTCCGTTTTGGCGGTGATGGCATTCCTGTCATAGCCGGACCATGTGCTGTCGAAAGCTATGAGCAGCTTTACCAGGCAGGAGTAAGTGCCAAAGCCGCAGGAGCCGCTATGCTCAGGGGAGGAGCGTATAAACCGCGTACATCACCTTATAGTTTCCAGGGCCTGGAAAAATATGGGCTGGAAATTATTAAGACTGTTGGCCGTGAAGTAGGACTGCCAGTTGTTTCCGAAGTGACTGACCCACGCAAAGTTGAGTTGATTGCTGAACATGTTGATATGCTCCAAATTGGCACACGAAACATGCAAAACTTTGTACTGTTAAAAGAAGTAGCTTTGAGCAAAAAGCCAGTGTTGCTCAAGCGTGGACTTGCCGCTACTATTGAAGAATGGCTAATGGCAGCCGAACATATAATGTCAGGAGGCAATAGCCAGATTGTATTGTGCGAGCGGGGCATCCGCACTTTTGAAACTTATACGCGTAACACACTTGATTTAAATGCCATCCCGGTAATAAAACACTTAAGCCATTTACCTGTTATCGTTGATCCCAGCCATGGAACAGGAAGTTGGCGATGGGTAAGCCCAATGGCCAAAGCGGCTATTGGCGCCGGCGCTGACGGTCTATTGATTGAAATTCATCCGTGTCCGGAAGAGGCTTTGTCTGATGGGCCCCAGTCACTGACTCTTGCCAACTTCGCTCAACTTATGGCCGAATTAGATGCTTTAGCCATTGTGCTCGGGCGTTCGATAAATAAATAACATAAAGAGGAGTATTATGGGAGAAATAATTAATATTAAACCTACTAACAGCTTAGCAGGAAAAGTCGATATCCCTGGCGACAAGTCAATATCCCACCGCAGCATTATGTTAGCCGGTCTGGCTGATACCCCGGTAACGGTAACCAATTTTCTCCATGCCGCTGACTGCTGGTCTACAATTGATTGTATGCGAAAGTTAGGGGTTACGGTAGCACAGGATACAGCCGGCGTACTTACAGTTACAGGACGTGGGTTTTATGGATTGAGCGAACCCCATGATGTGCTTGATGCCGGAAATTCCGGTACAACCATTCGGCTTTTAACAGGTTTATTAGCCGCCCAGCCCTTTTTTACTGTCCTAACCGGTGATGCATCACTCAGAAAACGTCCTATGGCCAGAGTCATAACCCCGCTCTCTAAAATGGGGTTGAAAATAACCGGGCGCGAGCAATCGCGTTATGCGCCACTGGCTATCAGCCCGGCCGAACAAGTTATTGGCATTGAATATGATATGCCGGTTGCCAGCGCACAAGTCAAGTCGGCTCTATTACTGGCCGCTTTGTTTGCTACCAGTTCTACCGTTATTAATGAACCTATGCCGTCACGTGACCATACAGAGCGGATGCTTGAAACATTTGGCGTTCCAGTCAAACGAACAGGAACGGCCATTACAATTGAACCGGTAGAAGGGCTTACCGCACCTGAATCAATCAATGTGCCAGGCGACATTAGCTCAGCTGCCTTTTGGCTGATAGCGGCATCGATTATTCCAAATAGCCAGCTTATTCTGGTCAATGTTGGCATTAACCCGACTCGTACTGGTATTCTTGATGTACTAAAACAAATGGGCGCAAATATCACTGTCACCAATGAACGTTGGAGCGGTCGCGAACCGGTGGCTGATATTGTAGTTAGGTCGGCCAAACTAAACGGCGTAATAATTGAACCTGAAATAATTCCCCGGCTAGTTGACGAAATTCCTGTACTAGCTGTTGCCGCTCTGTTTGCTGAGGGCCAAACAGTTGTACAGGGTGCCGAAGAACTGCGGGTAAAAGAGACCGACCGACTACGGGCTATTGCTTTGGAACTTGGCAAAATGGGAGCTAAAATCACTGAGACTACCGATGGCCTGGTTATTAAAGGGCCGCAAAAGCTTAACTTTGCTATTTGCCATTCTCACCACGACCATCGAATGGCCATGGCTTTAGCAGTTGCCGGCATTGCCGCTCAAGGTGTCGAAATTGAAGAGCCAAGCTGTGTAAAAATATCTTATCCTGACTTTTTTGCCGTTCTTTCCAGGTTAAGGCAAGATTAATACGGAGGCACTTATGAAACGCTTAATTGTTGCAATCGACGGACCAGCTGGAGCAGGAAAAAGCACAGTAGCCAAGCTTGCCGCCCAGCGTCTGGGCTACACTTATATCGATACCGGCGCAATGTACCGCGCCGTAGCCTGGCAGGCCTTAAATGACCGCATTGAGCCTGATAATGAGTCAATTGCCCGTTTGGCTCACAAAATTGATTTGAAACTATCCTATGCTGACGGCAAAACTGAAGTATTGGTAAACGGTAAGGACATCACCGACGCGATCCGCACACCTGAGGTTAGCCGTTTGGTGTCCAAAGTGGCGCAAGTTCCGGCGCTACGGGATGTTATGCTAAAGCTGCAACGGAATATGGCCGCCCAGGGCGGGGTAGTTATGGACGGACGGGATATTGGCACTCACGTTTTGCCCAATGCCGACATTAAAATTTTTTTAACGGCATCAATATCGGAACGGGCCAAACGCCGCTGGCTGGAACTGAAGGCCAGGGGATATAATATTGATTTAGCTGAACTGGAAGCCGAAATTGCCTGCCGGGACAAGCAGGATTGTGAACGTGACATTGCCCCGTTGATTGCGGCTACAGACGCGATTACGATCGATACCACTAAATTAACCATAAATGATACTGTGAAAAAAATAATCGAATTATGCAAGGAGAGACAAACGAGTGTTATATAGTTTGTTGCATTTTTTGCTGGCTACATTTTTCTCGGTTGTCTTCCGCTGGAAAGTGACTGGCACCGAGAACATTCCTGCTACCGGCGGAGTCATCATCGCGGCAAACCATGTAAGTCTCTGGGATCCTCCGGTTGTTGGCACCGCTATACCCCGGCGGATCCATTTTATGGCCAAAGAAGAATTGTTTGTTAATCCCATATTTAGGTGGCTAATCACTAAGTTAGGTGCGTTTCCCGTCCGTCGCGGCAAAGCTGACCGGACAGCAATCCGCACAGCTTTGACTCTCCTCGAAAATGGCTCTGTTCTCGGAATATTCCCCGAGGGTACCCGTAGCAAAACCGGTAAACTGGGCGTGCCAGAACCTGGCCTAGCTATGCTGGCACTAAAGGCAGGAGTCCCTATAGTGCCGGCAGCCGTAACCGGGACCAACAAAGTATTTCGGGATGGTCATTTACTGCCAAAATTCAAGGTTTCATTTGGTAAACCGCTTGTATTGAGGCGGAGTACTGATGGAAACGACAGTCTGGAAGCAATGAGTAATACAGTTATGACAGAAATTGCGCAATTGTTGGAAAAAGAAACTAATTCTTACAACAAAATTAGTTAATGGTATTAATTATGGACAATAACATGATCAATACCTTACACGGTAGTTTGTCAATAATCTTAGTCCAACGCATAGCCATAATTGCCGTTTTTGCTTATGTATTGTCACATACCCGGGCTTTTCGCCTGATATTTAAAGAACACACCACCGCCCTTGAAAAGCTGGCACTGGTGTTTATCTTTTCACTGATATCAATTGCCGGTACGTATTTTGGCATACCTATCGAAGGAGCTTTGGCTAATGTTCGCGACACCGGCACAATTGTTGCCGGTTTGTTATCAGGACCGTTGGTAGGCATAGCCACTGGTCTGATAAGTGGTCTACACCGCATTTACCTGGGCGGTTTTACCGCCCTGGAGTGTGGCATAACCACCATACTTGGTGGTATTGTAGCCGGCTACATACATAAGCGTACCAAACCCAAGGCTCCTGAATGGATTACCGGCATTATTACCGGTATTGGTGTTATTTTATTCAGCATGGGGTTCATCTTATTGTCCGCTAAGCCTTATGAAGCGGCATGGTCGTTGGTTAGTAAGATCGCTATTCCCATGTCAATAGCCAATGCTTTGGGCATAGCGATTTTTATGATTATTATTCACAACGCCCAGCAGCATCAGACAAAAATTGCTGCCCTGCAAACGCACAAGGCACTGAAAATAGCCAACGCCACTTTACCGCATTTTCGCCAGGGATTAAACTCTACTTCAGCCGACAAAGTAGCCGCCAACATATTAAGCATGACTTCAGCCGCCGCAGTGGCTATTACAGACCTTGAACGGGTTTTAACCCATATTGGCTTAGGTAGTGATCATCACGCCAAGGGTATGCAGGTATTTACTAAATTAACTAAATCCTGTTTGGCTCAAGGAAAAGTTACCGTTGCCCAAACTCAGGAAGAAATTGGCTGCACCTCGCCGGCCTGTCCACTTAAATCGGCAATCGTTGTGCCGCTTCACTGCCGTGATGAACTTGTCGGCACCCTAAAAATTTACTATGCCCGTGAAGAAGCCCTTACGCCCCTTGATATAGAATTTGCGCAGGGCTTGGGACAAGTATTCAGTACTCAGCTTGAAGTAGCCGCACTGCAACATAAGGCTGAATTGGCAGCAAAAGCTGAACTTAAAGCTCTCCGTGCCCAGATCAACCCTCATTTTTTATTTAACGCGCTTAATACCATTGTATCGTTCTGCCGCACAAATCCGGAAAAAGCCCGTAGCCTGTTGATTGAGTTAAGTGAATTTTTCCGCCGCAGTCTCAAGACTGCCCGTGATTTTGTAACACTAAAAGAAGAACTTGAGCATGTAGATTCATACTTAATTCTAGAGCAGGCCCGGTTTGGCCGGCGACTGAATATTGAACAGGATATTGATCCAAGAACTCTCGACATACTTATCCCAACTTTTATTCTCCAGCCGCTCGTTGAGAATGCAGTCAAACACGGGCTGTTGCCTAAAGCAGAGGGGGGTACCATTAAAATATCAGCTCATAAAATTGGCAATCAAGTTGATATTAAAATCGTTGACAGCGGTCAAGGGATGTCCTCTGCCATACAAAAACAGATTTTGGAATATGGGTTCGGCAAAGGTGCCGGAGTAGGGCTGACTAATGTTAATGAACGGTTGAAAGCCATATACGGACCGAAGTATGCGTTAACTATTAACAGCGAGTTTGGACAGGGAACAACAGTAATACTTCATATTCCCATTGATGTGGAGGTCGTAGTTAATGGGTGACCAATTACGTCCAATCAGAGTTATTATCGTAGACGACGAAGAACCGGCCCGCAGCGAATTAAGGTATTTACTAGAACATTTTGCCGAAGTAGAAATAGTTGGTGAATTCAGCAGCGGAGAAGAAGCTGTCAGCGCTGTCATTTCCTTTAATCCGCATTTAGTTTTCATAGATATTGAAATGCCTGGACTAAACGGCATTCAAACAGCAGAGAAAATTAGTTCAACGCATAGTGCACCTTTACTTGTTTTTGCTACAGCTCATGAAGAGTTCGCCGTAAAAGCTTTTGACCTCAATGCTGTAGACTATCTGCTAAAACCATTTTCATTCAAGCGAGTAACCAAATGTATTGAAAAAGTTCGTAACTTGCTGGCAAGTGCTATGCCTGCCAACCCTAAAAAACGGGATACCGAATTAAGCCAAACCTATAATCTTCAAAAACTGGCGATTGAGCACAATGGCAAAGTAACAGTTATCGACACCCGGGATATTGTTGCTGCGTATTGCACGGAAGGTCAACTGTCTATCCATACGCCAGGCAAATGTTATTATTCCAACATGCCCCTGCAAGATTTACAGTCTCGCCTGGATGAACGATTATTTTTTCGTACGCATCGTGCCTATCTTGTCAATATTGAAAAGATAAGGGAGATAATCCCTTGGTTTAATGGAACATATAATCTTATTTTGGACGGATTGACGGTAGAAGTGCCGGTTAGCCGGCAACAGGTACCCAAGCTAAAAAAAATATTCGGATTGTAATTTGTAGTTGTAAATATGTAAATAAGTTTTTGCTATTGACCAGGGGAATAATGTATTTCATCCTGGTTTTTTGTCATTTCAACAGATACATATTGCTTACATACAATGTATAATGTATATTTTAAATATACAGAAAAATTCGAGAAAGGAGGCAAAAAATTAGGGATTCATAAATAATATTTCATATCATTGAAAGGGGGACTTATTTAATGAATTCAATCAATTTACTGGTAGTAAGCTTATGTTTCTTCCTATTAGCGTACCGCTATTATTCAGCCTTCATTTCTGCCAAGGTACTGGCTCTCAATGACGCCAATATTACTCCCGCATATCGTTGCAATGATGGTCGTGAATTTGTACCAACTAATAAGTGGGTGCTCTTTGGTCACCATTTTGCTGCTATAGCCGGTGCTGGACCACTGGTGGGCCCGGTTCTTGCAGCTCAATATGGCTGGGGTCCCGGCTTCATGTGGATCTTATTGGGTTCAGTTTTTGCTGGCGCAGTTCATGATTTTATTATTCTGTTTGCTTCTATCAGACATAACGGTCAGTCACTGGCAGTTATCGCACGTCGCGAGGTTGGACCATTGACTGGTGTCACCACTTCACTCTCTGTTCTATTCATCATCATCGTAGCTCTCGCTGGTCTGGCCATTGTTGTTGTTAATGCCTTATTCAAAAATCCTTGGGGCGTATATACGCTGTTCATGACTATTCCAATTGCCGTTGCCGTTGGTTTGTACATGTTTAAAATAGCTCCTGGCTCTATCCGCTCGGGTTCGATTGCCGGATTCCTCTTAGTCCTGGCGGCAGTATTTACCGGCCACTGGTTGAGCCCCGGCCAACCGTGGGCTGGTCTAGCGAGTATCTTCGACCTTACCAAACAGCAATTATCCATAGCTTTGCCACTTTACGGCTTTTTTGCCGCTGTATTACCGGTATGGCTGCTCTTAGCTCCCCGCGACTACCTGAGTTCATACATGAAGATTGGCACAGTATTGGCTCTGGCACTTGGCATTCTGATTGTTCAACCAACTGTCAATATGCCCATGACTACTCGGTTTATCGATGGCGGCGGACCCATCATCCCTGGGCCATGGTGGCCATATGTATTCATTACTATTGCCTGTGGCGCAATTTCCGGGTTCCACTCACTCATCAGTTCAGGCACTACGCCTAAGATGATTGAACTGGAATCTCAATCCCGGATCATCGCCTATGGCGGTATGCTTACCGAAGGTTTTGTTGCTATTATGGCGCTTATTTCGGCCGTTGTGCTTATGCCTGGCGACTATTTTGCCATCAATAGCCCGGCAGCTGTCTTTGCTAAACTTGGTATTCCTACTGTTGAAATCAACGAACTGTCACGTCTGGTGCAAATGGATGTTGCGCACCGTCCTGGCGGCGCGGTATCGCTGGCAGTTGGTATGGCGCACATCTTCTCAACAATCGGGGGCATGAAACATCTCATGAGCTATTGGTATCAATTTGCCATCATGTTTGAAGCCCTGTTTATTCTTACCACTATTGACGCCGGTACCCGCGTAGCCCGTTATATCCTTCAGGATATTCTCGGTACTTACATGTACGCTCCGCTTAAAAAGACCAACTGGTGGCCTGGCATTCTTTTTACCAGCGCCATTGTAACCTATTGCTGGGGCTATCTCCTTTACAGCGGTGACGTTGCCAGTATTTGGCCACTGTTTGGCGTTGCCAACCAACTCTTAGCCGTAGTGGCTTTAGCACTGGGCACTACAATCATCCTCAAAATTGCCCCGAAAAAGTCTTATGCCTGGGTAACCTTTGCACCACTTTGTTTTCTAGCGGTTACTGTTATTGCGGCAGGCATAATGAATGTCCAGATGTTCTTTAAACGGAGCGATGCTCTCGGAAATACAAACGGTACAATAAGTGTTATCCTGATTGTACTTGTCGTTGTTACTTTGCTTGACTCTATAAGAGTGTGGCTTAACCTGTTAAAGAACGATAAACCGGTTGGCATGAACACCGAAATTTCTATCGTATCATGTCCGGTTAACACGACCAAACCTAACATTCCAAGCTAATAATAAAAGTTTCTGTCTGAACTAGGACTGCTTCTTGCGGTCCTAGTTCCTTTTTATTTGAATCCCTTGATTAAAGGTATTATAATATATAAGGCGAATATACAGAGACTACCAAGCAGGAGGCTGTTTATGAAAATATACATGGCCGAACACCGTGGCTTTTGCTATGGTGTAAAACGGGCTGTTGATATGGCGCTAAATTCTGTTGACAAAGATCGTCCGGTACATACCTTGGGACCGATTATCCATAATCCGCAGATGGTCAGCCATCTGAAGCACAAGGGCATTGAATCAGCAGACAAACTGGAAGATATACCGGCAGGTAAAGTTATTATCCGCTCGCACGGTGTAGGACCGGACGTATATCTTAAAGCTAAAGACAAAAATCTGGAGATCGTTGATGCTACCTGTCCGCATGTAAAAAAAGCCCAGCAAGCCGCCTATGAACTGCTGAAGAGCGGTTATCAGGTCGTAATTGTCGGCGAATGCCACCACCCGGAAGTCCAAAGTATAATTGCTTGGTCAAACAATCAGGCAAAAGTGGTGGAAACACCTGATGAGGCCAACCAATTGCCGCACTATCCCCGATTGGGTGTAGTTTCTCAGACTACTTTTGCCGCTGATGAATTTCAGACCATCATCAGTATTTTAAAGACAAAATGTGATGAATTGAAAATTGAACGCACCATCTGTACAGCAACTGATTTACGCCAAAAGGCAGCAATAGATCTGGCGAAAAAAGTTGATGTTATGATTGTCGTGGGCGGAAAAAGCAGTGCGAATACTGCCCGACTGGCTTCTGTATGCCGGGATGCAGGCCACAAAGCCTATCATATTGAATCAGCCAGTGAGTTAAAATCTGAATGGTTTGCTGGCGTGCAATCTGCCGGAATTACGGCTGGTGCGTCTACACCTGATTGGGTTATTGAGGAGGTATATGCAAAAATGGAACAAATGACAATGAATGAGGTAGTTACACCGGAGCCTGGCAGCATCGTAAAGGGGACTGTAGTGGGTGTCCGGCACGACGAAGTTTTTGTCGACATTGGTTATAAGGCTGAAGGAGTTATCCACCTGTCCGAACTGGCCTATCCTGTTCCGGAACAAGCCGCAGATGTTGTAAGCCAAGGTCAAATAATCGATGTATTGGTAATTGACGCTGACAGTATTGATGGTCAGGTTAAGCTGTCAAAAATCAAAGCAGATAAAATAATCGCATGGGATAAATTAGAAAAGGCTTTTTCAGACAAACAGCCGGTAGAAGTTAAGATTACCGAAGTCGTCAAGGGTGGCCTAGCCGCAGCGGTGTTTGGCGTGAAAGCCTTTATCCCGGCATCGCAGGTTGATCTGAAGTATGTTGAAAATTTACAGTCGTTTGTCGGGCAGACTGTTCAAACTCTACCTATTGAAGTCGACAGGGAGAAGCAAAAGGCAGTATTATCCCGCAAACAACTGCTTGTTGCAGAAAAAGAGGCAAAAGAGAAAGAGTTGTTTGCAAAGTTGACAGTAGGGCAGACTATTACCGGCAAAGTAAGCCGTTTGGCAAGTTTTGGCGCATTTGTCGATGTTGGTGGAGTTGATGGTCTTATTCATATTTCAGACCTTTCATGGCAACGTGTTAAAACTCCGCAGGAAATCGTAAATGTTGGTGCTGAGGTTAAAGTTGTTGTACTCAAGGTTGACCCTGAAACCAAAAAGCTGTCACTTAGCCTTAAGGATATTGAGCGTGATCCTTGGTATGATGAGGCCGATAAATTGATTGTTGGCTCGGTAGTGACCGGCAAAGTTACTAAAATTGCCAAATTTGGCATATTTGTTGCAATTAAAAACGGGCTTGAAGGATTGGTACATATTTCGGAAGTGGCTGATAGGCGGGTGACCAATGCTGAAGATGTGGTAAACGTTGGTCAGCAGGTTGCTGTCAAAATATTAAGTGTTGACAAAGAGCATAAGCGCATCGGTCTCAGCATGGTACAGGCTGAGCAGGACAAAGAGCGGGCTGAATTTAGCGATTATTTGGCTAAACAGGCTCCATCGCCTGGTGTTACGCTTGGCGACAAATTTGGCCATTTATTTAAACGGGAGGACTAACATAAGGTAATGCGACAGTCACGTAAACTGGAACACTTAAAATACTCTATGCTGCTCGACGATGGACCGGCGGCTGCCGGATTTGCCGATTTTACCTTAGTGCATAATTGCTTGCCGGAAATTGCCTGGCAAGAAATTGATGTTAGTACTGCTATCGCGGGTATCTCATTGCCGCAGCCAATAATTATAAACGCCATAACTGGCGGCGCTTCTGATGTCACTCATATAAACAGCGAATTAGCCGAATTTGCCCGCCTGACCACCACACCCATGGCGGTAGGTTCGCAGTATGCGGCAATTGAAGATCCGGCAGTAGCCGAATCGTACAAGGTAGTAAGAAAAGTCAATCCAAACGGCGTACTATTTGCCAACCTTGGCGCTCACGTTGCCCCTGACGCTGCCCGGTATGCTGTTGAGATGATCGGGGCGCAAGCTATTCAAATTCATCTTAACGCTGGTCAGGAAATCATCATGAGCGAAGGTGACCGTAATTTTAGCGGCTATTTGTCTAACATAGAAACCATTGTCGGTAAAGTCGGAGTTCCGGTCATTGTCAAAGAGGTCGGCTGTGGTATTGCGCGGGAACAAGCAGCAGCCCTTATCAGCGTCGGTGTAAAGGCCATCGATGTGGGTGGAACAGGTGGCACTAATTTCCTGGCCATTGAGGCGGCGCGTGGGCGGCTGAATCTGGACGCCGAAATGGTAGGTTGGGGCATTCCCACAGCCATTGCCATGACCGAAGTATTGTCAGTGGCTGGGAATAACGTTGATGTTATTGTGTCAGGTGGAATACGAACACCACTTGATGTCGTTAAAGCGCTGGCCATCGGCGGCGCTTCGGTCGGTATAGCCGGGCCTGTGCTTAAAATCTTACAACGCAAAGGTTTAGAGGGAGCTGTACGTTGGTTTAATAAATTTATCACCGATATTAAGCGCTATATGCTCTTAGTGGGGGCCCGCAACATTCGCGAGCTTATATTTACACCTATAGTCATTACCGGTTACAGCCGGGAATGGTTGCTGGCAAGAGGGATAACCCCGACACAGTTTGCAGAACGTAAAAAAAACCATTAAAGCATGGCCCAAAAAGGCCATGCTTTTGCATTAATATGGCGGCAATCGTGCAAACTAGGTTTGATACGTTACTATCACAAGCGATGAGGTGAAACAATATGATGAATATGCCGCTCGGAATGATTTTACTTTTAGTTGTCAGCGTGTTGGTGTATTTTGGACTGTCTCAACGAATCCTTGACCGCATGCGGATGACTGATAAGCAAGCGCTACTGTTTATTGCCGCTATTATCATCGGCAGCTTTATTGACATCCCGATAATGCGTACTCCTATGGAAATTACCCTTAATGTCGGCGGAGCTTTGCTGCCTTTCTTGCTCAGTGTTTATCTTATTTATAAAGCTGACGAAACTGCCGAAAGAGTACGGGCTGTTGTTTCTTCGCTACTGGTTGCAGGTGCAGTATCCTTAGGATCGCGTTATTTACCGTATGAACCTGAAAACATGTTTATTGATCCTAAACTAATTTACGGAATATCAGCCGGTCTTATTGCTTATATAGCCGGTCGTTCGCGGCGCAGCGCCTTTATCGGCGGTGTACTGGGAATAATTCTGAGCGATATAATCCATATCATAACTATAGCGGGACTGGGCATTCCGGGTACTACGGCAATTGGCGGAGCCGGGGCTTTTGATGTTACAATGATTGCCGGCATTGTTGCCGTCATGATCGCCGAGCTTGTTGGCGAAACCAGAGAAAAGCTGCAAGGTGGGCCTGTATTGGGGCCACATCGTCCTGAAGGCTTATATGAGTTCAGTAAAGAACTACACCCTAATGATAAACAAAAAGCAAACCGAGAGAATGTCAAACAACCTAAATTTCAAGAGCAAGATTCAGATAATGGGGGTAAAAGCAGTGATGACTAGATTATATACTGCCATAATCCTGGGTCTGATACTTATCACAACAAGCGCTGTAGGCTTGGCGAGTGAACACAACGACGGAAGGTATTCGACCATTGTTGATGAAGCCGGCAATCCGGTATATCTTACCGGCTGGCGGGTTGAAGCAGGAGATCAGGTCCTTACCGAAAAAAACCGCCGCTATGAAGTTGTCAGTGTTGAAGGAGATATTGCCCATGCTAAATTCATAGGCGAGGTGAACCTGTCACTTTATTATAACGAAGACCAAAGCTTGCTGGTCAAACTAAAGGACATTCTCCAACCGAATATTGCCAAAGCTCAGGGCGGCGGCAAAGTGGCCATTTACCACACCCACTCGGACGAATCCTATGTGCCAACCGATGGTAAGGAGAGCATCGACGGCGCTGGCGGCATTTATAAAGTCGGCGACAGTTTTGCTGAGACGTTAAAGAGTAAAGGTATTGAGGCAATTCATTCCCAAGCCAAGCATGACCCTCATGATGACATGGCCTATGAACGTTCCCGCCGTACAGCACTTGATCTTATAAAAACACAACAGCCTGACGCCATCTTCGATGTCCACCGGGATGCCGTCCCGCCGCAGGTGTATTTAACAAATATTAATGGCCAGGATGTAAGTAAAGTCCAACTAGTTGTCGGCAAATACGGACCGACAGGCAAACAGATTGAAGATTATGCTTTGCAAATTAAAGCGGCTGCCGACAAACAACATCCTGGCTTAGTAAAAGGCATCTTTTTTGCCAAAGGCGGCGACTATAACCAGGATTTGCATCCGCGGTCCATGCTACTGGAAGTAGGCGCCCATACCAATGATCGCACAACGGCCGAAAAAGGTGTTGCATTATTCGCCGATGTCGTGCCGACAATTTTAGGTAAATCAAGCAGTACAACGGGTCCGAATGCAGCCGGGACCACCGGTGCTGCCGGCCCTACCGGACTGGGATCTGCTGCCGGCGGTATGTCTGGGGCGACTAAATCAATGGGCTGGATTTTAGGGCTGCTCATTGTTGGCGGCGCAGCCTTCTTGTTTTTGAGTACTGGCAGTATGAAAGAAGCAGGTGCCAAGCTCAAAAAGTTTGCGACAACTGAGTTTGCCAATTTCCTTGGACCTAAATCGCGAAAGCGCCGTAATTCTCAAAAAAGTTCTCAGTGGTCTGAAGAACAAGACGATAAAAAATAGTTGTAATTATAACAGGCAGGCTTATATCCTGCCTTTTTATTTATTTATTGTTTAATGCTACGCTTTGCAGGAAAAAATAGCTATTAAAGGAATATATGAAGAAGGGGGGAATACTTTGACATATAAAGGCATTATATCTAATGTAAAACCTGATAGTATTGGCGCTGAAATAGGCCTTGTGCCCGGAGACCGGCTGCTTGAAGTCAACGGGCAGGCTGTTCAAGATATTATTGATCTTAGTTTTGCGCTGGCAGAAGAAGAAGTTGATCTATTAATCGAACACACCTCCGGCGAACAGGAACTGCTTACTGTTGAAAAAGATTATGATGAGGATCTTGGGTTAGAATTTGAAAGTGCCGTATTTGACAAAATACGGCCATGCACCAACAAATGCGTCTTTTGTTTTATCGACCAGATGCCTACCGGTATGCGGGACAGTCTCTATATAAAAGATGACGATTACCGTCTGTCATTTTTATACGGCAATTTTATTACCTTAACAAATCTTGGTCCGCGTGATCTAAGCCGTATTACCCGACTGCACTTGTCACCGCTCTATGTCTCGGTCCATACTTCCAATGGTGAACTTAGACAAAAAATGCTAAACAACCGGCAAGCCGGCAAGATCATGACACAGCTAAAAGATCTTGTTGACAACGGGATAGAAGTTCATACCCAAGTTGTATTATGTCCGGGAATAAATGATGGGGCAGAACTAGAAAAAACCATTAATGACTTGTACGCCATGCACCCGGCGATATTATCACTGGCTATTGTACCTGTAGGCCTGACCCGTTATCGCGACCATTGCTATCCGTTAACAAGTTTTTCCAAAGTGGCGGCCGACGGCGTTATTAAGCTGGTGAAAAAGTGGCAAGATAAATGCCGTGAAGAAACTGATGCTACGTTTGTATATTTAGCTGATGAATTTTATCTGGCGGCAGACCAGGAAATCCCAAGTTATGAAACTTATGATAATTTTCCTCAACTTGAAAATGGCGTTGGCATTGTCCGCAGCTTCTTAGCCGAATGGGAAGAACAGCCAATAGCTGGCAATGGTTATAACAATCCTCACTATATTGACGTTGTTTGTGGTGTATCGGCGGAAAAGATTATTAAACCACTATTAGCCAAACTCAATATTGCTAATCTCAAAATCCGGTTAGTCGCGGTAGACAACAAATTTTTTGGGAGCAATGTCACCGTTACCGGTCTGTTAACCGGTAACGATATTACTGCGGCTTTGAAAACACTCCCCGGTCCCCGTACCGGTGTTATTATACCCGGAGTAGCGCTTAGAAAAGGTGAACAAATCTTTCTTGACAATACTACGCCCGAGACTATTGCCGCTGAGCTTGGCGTTCCGGTACGTACTGCATATTTTGCCCGGGACTTAAAAGAGTTGCTTGCTGCCTGGCGGTAATGATTCAAACCGAGAGGAGGAAATGATGTGGGTAAGCATGATAACCTTGGTTTAATACAAGTATATACAGGAAACGGTAAAGGAAAAACTACGGCGAGTCTGGGATTGGCTTTCCGCGCCTCAGGCCACGGCTTTAAAGTGTGTATGATTCAGTTTATGAAGAAGAATAATGACTATGGCGAAATAAAAGCCGCCTATTAACTACCTAATTTCAAGATTATTCAAGCCGGACGCGAGGAATTTGTTAATCTAAAACACCCGGAAAATATTGATTGTAAACTGGCTGAACAAGGCTGGGAACAAGCAAAATCAATTATTGCTTCCCAAAAATACGATATTGTCATTCTGGACGAAATTAATGTAGCAATGGCTGCTAAACTGTTGAATACCTCTGCTGTGGTGGAATTTTTAGCCGCAAAGAACAACAATACTGAAGTTATTTTGACTGGAAGATATGCCCCAGCTGAAATTATAAACTTAGCTCATCTGGTAACCGAGATGCATGATATTAAACATCCGTCTAACAATGGTGTCCCGGCCCGCCAGGGAATAGATTTTTAAAAAGATACAAGGTGGTATTCGATGAGTAAACCAATAGTCGCAATTGTTGGCAGACCAAATGTTGGTAAATCGACTTTATTCAATTACATTGGTAAGAGCCGTACTTCTATTGTTGAAGACATGCCGGGTGTTACACGGGACCGTATTTACATGGACGCCGAATGGCTGGGTCGTAAATTTACCATGATTGACACCGGCGGCATTGAGTTTGATACAAACGATAAAATTCTCACAGCCATGCGCAATCAAGCCAAACTGGCAATTGCCGAAGCTGATGTTATCATGTTTGTTGTCGATGGCAAAGCTGGTCTGACTTCAGCTGACCAGGAAGTTGCCGTTATTTTGCGCAACACCCGGAAACCGGTGTTGCTTGTTGTAAATAAAGTTGATAATATGAAAAATGAAGCCGAGACATACGAGTTTTATAACCTGGGTTTAGGCGATCCAATTGCCATTTCGGCCACTAATGCACTTAATATCGGCGATATGCTGGACCGGTTGATCGAAAATCTGCCCGAGGAGCATGTTGATACTGAAGATAATGACCAAATTAAAGTTGCCGTAATCGGTCGGCCAAATGTCGGCAAATCTTCGTTAGTTAATGCCATCATTGGCGAAGACCGGGTTATTGTCAGCGACATTCCCGGCACCACCCGCGATGCCATTGATACCCATTTTACCAAAGACGGTACACCGTTTGTCCTCATTGACACTGCCGGGATGCGGCGTAAGGCTAAAATCGACATGCCGGTTGAGCGCTACAGCGTAATCAGGTCACTACGGGCTGTTGACCGCTGTGATGTCGTGCTTATGGTCATTGATGCTCAAGAAGGCGTAACTGAGCAGGATAAAAAGATTGCCGGCTATGCCCACGAAGCAGGTAAGGCCAGTATTATTGTTGTGAACAAATGGGACCTTATTGAAAAAGATAGTAAGACATCACTTAGGTTTACCGAAGCCATCCGTAATGAGTTGGGTTTTATGCAATATTCGCCCGTGCTTTTTACTTCGGCGCTCACCAAACAACGCGTTCACCGAGTAACTGAGCTGATTAAATATGTAGCCGACCAGCACGCGATGCGGGTGGCAACCAGCGTGCTTAACCAAGTTATTGAAGACGCAGTGGCTATCAATCCTCCGCCTTCCGACCGGGGACGACGGCTGAAAATTTATTTTGCCACACAACCTGATGTTAAGCCGCCAACTTTCATTTTCTTTGTAAATAATCCCGAAATAATGCATTTTTCCTATTTGCGCTTTTTGGAAAACAAGTTACGAGAAGCTTTTGGCTTTGAAGGAACCCCACTCAAGCTGGTTGTTCGCGGTCGTAAAGAAAAAGATGAATAAACTGATTGAGGGAGTGGGACAATGGAATATTTGCTGGTTATAATTGCCAGCTATCTTATCGGTTCGATTCCCAACGGACTGATTATTGGTAAAAACTTATACAATGTTGATTTACGGCAGTTTGGCAGCAAAAATATCGGTGCTACCAATGCTTACCGGGTGCTTGGGCCATGGCCGGCATTCTGGGTATTTTTAACTGACGCCGCTAAAGGTGTTGCAGGTGTACTTTTAGGCCACTATCTAGGGGGGACAGCACTGGCTGCACTGGCTGGAGGTATAGGAGCCATTGCCGGACACAACTGGTCGGTTTTCTTGAGATTCCGTGGAGGTCGCGGCGTGGCAACTGGCTTAGGGGTAATTGCCATGATTGCTCCGAAAGTAACGCTCATTGTCTTTACCGTATGGGCAATAATTGTCTACCTAACCCGGTATGTATCACTGGCTTCAATAGTAGCGGCTGCGTTCGTGCCGGTTAGTATGTGGCTGCTGGGCGCCCAACAGGAGTTTTTTTATTTCGGTATGTTAGCCGCCTTGTTTGTAATTGTTAGGCACCGCCCAAACATTGAGCGTCTTTTAAAAGGAAGCGAACCCAAAATTAAAGCCGGAGAAAAGAGCCACACCGGTTCCGGAAAGGAGAAGTGACAGACAAAGAAATGCATATATCAATAATTGGCGCCGGTAGTTGGGGCACAGCCCTAGCTGCCGTCTTAGGTCAAAAACATCAGTCAGTCATCTTGTGGGTGCGGTCATCTGTGCTCTGTAACCAAATCCAATCGACCAGAGAAAATAATAACTACCTGCCTGGCTGCAAATTGCCGCCAACGGTTGCTGTCACCAATAACTTCGCTGAGGCTGCCAGCGGCGCCGAGCTCATTATCCTGACAACCCCGTCGCATGCCGTACGCCAGACAGCAGCGCAGTTAGCACCCTTTGTCGCATCTAAAACAGTAATCGTCAGTGCTGCCAAAGGGTTGGAACTAGCCTCGGTAAAACGCATGTCCGAAGTTATTGCTGAAGAAATCCCGGCAGCAGCCGGACAAATTGCCGCCCTGTCCGGTCCTAATCATGCCGAGGAGGTAGCGCTAAACCAGCCGACGGCCACTGTTGTCGCAGCAAAATCACGGAAGGTAGCCGAATATATTCAAGATGCTTTTATGCTGCCTTCGTTTCGCGTTTATACCAACCCTGATATTATCGGGGTAGAACTAGCCGGAGCCCTCAAAAACATCATCGCCCTTGGTGCGGGTATTGCCGATGGACTAGGTTTTGGCGATAATGCCAGATCGGCGCTTATGACGCGCGGGTTAGCCGAAATTACCCGGCTAGGAATGGCAATGGGGGCCAACCCCCTTACTTTTGCCGGATTAGCCGGTATTGGCGACTTAATCGCTACCTGCACGAGCGTTCACAGCCGCAACCGGCGGGCAGGCTTACAGTTGGCGGCAGGTAAAACGGTAGCTGAAATCCAAGCTGGAACGTCCATGGTGGTTGAAGGAATTCGCGCAACAATGATCGCTCATCAGCTAGCGGCAAAATATCATGTTGAAATGCCGATAACCGGACAAATTTATGCTGTGCTATATGACGGCAAATCTCCTAAAAACGCTGTCCTGGAACTTATGACCCGTAGCCGAACCCACGAAGTCGAAGAAGTTGCTCTTAATAATTTAATTTGGAATTAATAAAACTTGTCATAAAAGAGTATGGCCGCTAATAAAGTAAGGTATAATTACTTTTTAGTTACCATACTCTTTTATATTTTGTCATAATTGGATCGGCCTGTCATATATTTATAATGATTAATCAGCGTAATCAGGGAGGGAGACGCCAGATGGAAAAATTCGACCTGTTTAGAGATATTGCCGAACGCACTGGTGGAGATATTTATATTGGTGTTGTCGGACCAGTCCGCACTGGTAAATCAACTTTTATCAAGCGGTTTATGGAGACAATGGTATTACCCAACATAACTAATCCCTTTGACAAGGAACGGGCTAAAGACGAACTGCCGCAAAGTGCTGGCGGTAAAACAATCATGACCACTGAACCCAAATTCATTCCTAATGAAGCAGTTGAAATCAATGTCAAAGACAATGTAAATGTTAGAGTGCGGGTTGTCGACTGTGTTGGCTACACAGTCGAAGGTGCGCTGGGCTATGAAGAAGAAAACGGTCCCCGCATGGTGTTGACACCCTGGTTCGAAAATGAGATTCCGTTCCAGGAGGCAGCTGAAGTTGGTACTCGCAAAGTAATTGCCGAGCACTCAACCATTGGCCTAGTAATTACTACGGACGGTACAGTTACTGACTTACCGCGGGATAAGTATGTTCCCGCCGAAGAACGGGTTATTAACGAACTTAAAGAGCTGCAAAAGCCATTCCTGGTAATTTTAAATACTGGCAAACCTAATTCAAAAGAAACACGGGAATTGGTAGCAAAACTTGAAGGTACTTATGATGTTCCGGTAATCCCTGTTGACTGCGCCCAGCTTTCGCATGACGACATCTATGGCATATTGCAAGAAGTTCTGTATGAATTCCCGGTCAAGGAAGTTAATATTACGCTGCCGAAATGGGTTGAAGAGCTTGATAAAGATCATTGGCTACGGCAAAAATTTGAAGGTGCTGTCGACGAGGTTGTTCAATATATTCGCCGGCTGCGGGATATTGACCGCGCCATTGATGATTTGTCCGGCTATGACTTTGTCGCCGACGTAATCCTCCATGATATGGACCTTGGCAGCGGTATCGCCGTTATTGAAATGACAGCCCGGGGAGACCTATTCTACAGTGTCCTTGAAGAACTTACCGGATTTACTATCGCTGGTGAACACCATTTATTGCGACTTATGAAAGACTTGTCTGTGGCCAAACGGCAATATGATAAAATCTCCTCTGCCCTGGAAGAAGTAGAACAAACCGGCTATGGCATAGTGCCGCCCCAACTTGATGAAATGGTTTTGGAAGAACCTGAAATCATCCGCACTGGAAACCGATTCGGCGTAAAACTTAAAGCTTCAGCTCCGTCGTTACATATTATCAAGACTGACGTTCAAGCTGAAATATCACCTATAATTGGAACTGAGAAACAAAGTGAGGAACTTATTCAATACCTCATGCGGGAATTTGAAGGTGAACCTGAAAAAATATGGCGGACTAACTTGTTTGGTAAATCATTAAATGAGCTTGTCCGTGAAGGAATTCAGAATAAACTCACAAGCATGCCGGAAAATGCCCAAATTAAACTTAAGGACACGTTGCAAAAAATTGTTAATGAAGGCAGCGGTGGACTAATATGTATCATATTTTAATGCAGTTAACTACAACTTCCAAATTTAGAGTCAGTCTGTAAAGGACTGGCTAATTTTTTTACATTTTGGCTTGTTTTTTTCGGTACATTGATGATATAATGTCTACCATATACAGATATACATCCGCAACAGCAGTACCGAGGAGGGGGAACATGGTTACAGGCCAAAAAGCTGTTTTTTATTTAGTTCGGGAAGAGATTTTGCCCGAAGCCATCAAAAAAACGATTAAAGTTAAAGAATTATTAAAACGTGGTGAAGCAAGAACAATTAATGAAGCAGTAGAAAAAATGGAATTAAGCCGTAGCGCCTATTATAAATATAAGGACTATGTTTTTCCGTTTTATGAAGCCAGTAAAGAAAAAATCGTCACTCTAGCTTTGTTACTTGAGCACAAATCAGGCGTACTATCACGAGTCCTAAATACTATTGCCAATGAGCGCGGCAGCGTGCTTACCATTAATCAGGGTATTCCGCTCCAGGGAGTAGCCAACGCCACTATATCCATTGAAACTGCCGATTTAGCTATCGACTTGGAAGCTATGCTTGACAAATTGAGGATGGTAGATGGAGTAAAAAGGTTAGAAGTTCTAGGCCAGGCTTAGGAGGAAAATGATGAGTGCAATCAGCATTGCTCTGTTAGGATGCGGTACCGTTGGTACCGGTGTTATTAAAGTATTGGAGAAAAATGCCCATAGTATCGAAAAAAAAGTGGGGGCGCCAATTGTTGTCAAAAAGGTACTGGTACGAAATCCGGACAAATTAAGAAATGTAGCAACCAACGCAACTATTGTCACAAGCTTTGATGAGATACTAAACGACCCCGAAATAAAAATCGTCGCTGAACTGATGGGTGGAGAAACGCCGGCCAAAGATTACATGCTAGCCGCACTTAAAGCCGGCAAGCATGTAGTTACCGCCAATAAAGACGTTGTGGCTAAACATGGCCGGGAATTATTTGAAGCGGCTGAATCAAGTCATGTCGATTTTCTGTTTGAAGCCAGCGTTGGTGGCGGCATACCTATTATCAGACCGTTAAAACAGTGTCTTGCTGCTAATCAAATCAGCGAAATTATGGGAATTGTCAACGGCACCACCAACTATATGCTCACAAAAATGACTAATGAACACATGGATTATAACGACGTACTGGCTGAGGCCCAAGCGAAAGGTTATGCCGAATCTGATCCGACTGCCGACGTTGGCGGTTTTGACGCGGCGCGAAAAATCGCCATACTGGCGTCTATCGGCTTTGGTGCCAGAGTTACACTGGATGACGTGTATACTGAGGGCATAACTAACATCACTATCGAAGACATTGAATATGCCCGGGAACTTGGATTTGTAATTAAACTATTAGCTATTGCCAAACATGATGACCGCGGTATTAATGTCCGGGTGCATCCGGCTTTCTTACCCTGCACTCATCCGTTAGCTGCCGTTAACGATGTGTTCAACGCGATATTTGTCAAAGGCGATGCTGTGGGTGAAACCATGTTCTATGGCCGCGGGGCCGGCGAACTGCCGACAGCCAGCGCAGTAACGGCTGATATTATTGATGTGGCCCGTGACATCCGCCATAATGTCAGTAGCCGGATTTTGTGCACTTGCTTTGAACAAACCCATATTTATCCTGTTACAAAAACCGAATCTCCTTACTATATACGGCTGCTGGTTGAGGATAAACCAGGAGTACTCGCGGCTATCGCCGGCGCGTTTGGCGCGCAGCAGGTCAGCCTGCACTCGGTAATTCAGAAACGTAAAGTAGAGCATTGCACAGAGCTTGTTCTTCTTACTTACCGGGTTTCAAATGAAAATATCCGCCTGGCCATGAACACCTTGCTTGGTATGTCAGTAGTAAGTAAAGTCGGTAATGTTATCAGAGTAGAAGCAGCGCAAATCTCATAGTTTAGTAGCTTTAAAGGTGGCGATACCATGGCGAATACCGTAAGAATCCGTGTACCAGGGACAACGGCAAATTGTGGCCCGGGTTTTGATGCGGTCGGTATAGCATGCACAATTTATAATGAATTGGAACTGACCTTAAATGCAGAAGGCGGAATATCTCTGGAAGTAGCCGGAGAAGGTGCCGGAATTATTCCTGCCGACGAATCAAATGTTGTTGTTAAAGCCATACAGATGGTTATTGCGAAAACAGGGCAACAATATAAAGGAATTCATCTCAAAATGTACAATGATATCCCCTTGGCACGGGGGCTGGGCAGCAGTGCGGCGGCCATCGTAGCCGGGTTGGTAGCGGCAAATGAACTAACCGGTTCCAGTTTAACCAAACAGGACATTCTAAATATGGCTACAGCCATCGAAGGTCATCCCGACAATGTTGCCCCGGCTATCTTTGGGGGAATTACCGTAAGTATTATGGAAAATGGGAGTGCCAAATATCTTAGTTTTTTGCCGCCCAAGGAATTTTCAATGGTGGCTGTTATTCCTGAATTTAACCTGTCAACCAAAGCCGCCCGGCAGGTTTTACCTGAATCAGTGCCGTTTACCGATGCAGTATTCAATGTCAGTCGTACCGCACTCTTGATTGGAGCGCTATGTACTGGTGAACTGAGGCTTTTACAAAGCGCGCTTGAAGATAGGTTACACCAACCTTATCGTGAGCAACTCATACCAGGTATGGCTCAAGTTTTGGCAGCAGCCCGCCGTACGGGGGCGTTGGGAGCGGCACTGAGCGGCGCAGGACCTTGTTTACTGGCCTTTACCGCGGGAAACTCCGATGAGGTGGGACAGGCGATGATAAATGCTTTCAAACTACATAAAGTTGCAGCCAGCTATCGAGTTCTTACTATTGATAGTGAAGGCGCGAAAATAATATAATTTTTAGATTTGAGACCCTGTTTGCTTCCTAGGCAAACAGGGTCTCTTTTTACATATTTACTGTTTTTTTTCGGCACAATATAAAAAACATAAGCATTTATTCCGTTCTGAGAGGATGTTGAACACGTGTCCGACCCTTATGCCCGCAATATGTTTGGCACATTTAATCCATACTACGCCAAACAGCCTATTGTAGGTCGGCTAGTAGTAGTCCTGGACGGAGTGTACGAAAACCACGGGCTAGAACTCATTAAGCCCCCTTCACGCGCCTTACGGCAAACGGAAATTCATGAATTAATTGTCACTGATGAAGGAGCACAGCCTGGGAGTAAAGTCAATAACATTGCCTATGTTGGTTTTTTCGAAGTAATGCAAGGTGGTGTTATTGTCGTTGGTAATGAAGTTACCATTGGCTAACTATATAAATACAGGAGAGATACATTTGAGCTACGAAACTAAATTAAAAGAACTGGGTATTACGGTTCCTGACGCCCCTAAACCAGTAGCCGCATATGTTCCAGCGGTTAAAGAAGGCAACTATGTATACACTTCCGGACAAATTCCGTTCGTTGCCGGCGAACTTAAGTTCAAAGGAAAACTTGGCAAAGATTTGACGGTAGAACAAGGTTACGACGCTGCAAAAACTTGTGCGATAAACTGCCTTGCCGCAATAAAGAGCGTTATCGGCTCACTCGATAATATTGAGCAAGTAATCAAGATAGTAGGCTTTGTTAGCAGCGCAGCTAATTTTGTCGATCAGCCTAAAGTAATTAACGGCGCATCCGAATTGGTAGGCTCGATTTTCGGGAAGGCTGGCGAACACGCGCGTTCAGCCGTAGGTGTGGCTGAACTGCCACTTGACGCTGCAGTTGAAGTAGAAATGATTGTAAAAGTTAAATAACAAACTTTTCTTTAAAAACTAAAAACTGACAAAGTATAAGGAGGAACACAAATGAGCACCCACAAATTTAAATTTCAAATGTACCGTCATCTCCAACAAAATATCCCCAATATTTATGCTGACGCCCGCAAGGCGGCCGACGAGATTAACATTCCGAAAGAACTCAGAGGCAAATTTGGCCTGACTGGTGCCATCTCCGGTTGTCCGGCTCCGTTACGCGATGACATCATGGAATTTAGCGAACATGGTGCCAAAGAAGTAATTCCTTTAGCTAAACTGGTTGACGACATTCGTGAGATTGTTAAATCTGTATATGGTGATGAATATGATGCCGCACCTGTCTCGACCTGCGAAGCAGGTCTATGGGTAACTTTTGACAGCTTATTCAGCCCGCCGATGATGGGGCGCGGCGATAATTACCGCTCACGCTACATTGCTCCATATGAAAAGCACTTACATCACCAAGGCGCCTATGGTCGCCCATTCCCTGCGCGGTATAAAGATATATTAGGCGACCGTGGAACAACTGCCGGTGAGCTTGGTTTCTATGGCAAACGTCAGAACAATCTGGACACCGTTATTGTGCCGTTGGCCGGTGCCCGCTATGATGTCCACGGCATTAAGTATCATCCGGTGCCACTCTTAACAGGCGTTGATCCAGAAGAATCTCTCGACATTTTAAGCGAACACGCCAGTATTCACGCACCGTTTTTAACCGGTATCACCAGCCTGGGCTATGAAACTCCCGGCTATGGCTATGCTGTTAAAGATGAAGAAGGCACTCCGATTTTGCAAAAATATCTTGCCGACTTAGCCCATTCCTATGACATCCCCTATGTTATCGACAATGCGTGGGGTGTGCCGTTCGTAGGTTGTAATCCGCTCAAAAACGGCGCCGACGTTATCATCTACAGCATGGATAAAGCTACCGGCGCAGCTACCAGTGGTCTCATTATCGGCAAAGAAGAATTCATGGTACCAATCCGCCGGGCAATGGGCATGCACGGTGACCGCCACGGTACTACCGCCTCTTACGGCAAAGCCGCGTACGTTACTTTCGATCCCGGTAAAGAAGCATTATTAAGCCAAGTTCAGGCTCTCAAAGTACTGCGTGACAACCCGTCGGTATTGACCAATCCTGTAGACGCTTTAGAAAGAATCGTCAAAGAAGAGTTTGCTAACATCAACCTGCCGGCCCGCCTCAAAGACGGCATTATAATCTCGAAGTCTTACAACTCGACTGCCGTTGAAGTTAACTACGAAAAAACGTGGGAAGGCGGCGAACTGGGTATACCCATTTTCTCGATCGAAGATATGTATGCCGGTAGCAATATCTTCCAGACGGGGATGGCGCAAATGGGCGTAATCCCAACAGTTGCTTATGACGGCAATATCTATATCTCACCAGGTCTTGGTACCTGCGACAGCAAAGGACAACTGATAGAAGATGTTACCCGGTATACAATTAAAGCTTTAGTACGGTTGATTGAAATTACCTGCCGTTACGCTGGAATTACCTAATTAATCTAGGGAGGAATAGCTATGCCTACCGTAGTTGTCGTCGGCGGCGGCTGGGCAGGCTGCGGCGCAGCCGTAGCCGCCAAAAAAGCCGGCGCTGATAAAGTAATATTACTGGAACGGACAGATATGCTCCTCGGGACAGGCTTAGTCGGCGGCATTATGCGAAACAATGGCCGGTTTACCGCAACCGAAGAAGCATATGCTATGGGTGGTGGCGATTTGTTTGACGCTGTGGAAGAAGCGGCCCGCCACCGCAATATTGAGTTTCCAGGCCACAAGCACGCAACCTTGTACGATGTTGCAAAAATCGAACCTGCAGTAAGACGTGTTCTTGAACGCTATGGGGTTGAATATAAACTGGTTGCCCGAGTTCGGGACATTACAAGCGAAGGTAGCAAAATTAAATCAGTAATTACCGATAAAGATGACGAAATATACGGGGACGTTTTTATTGAGACTACGGGTACTGCCGGTCCTCAGGGCCATTGCAGCAAGTATGGCAATGGCTGTGTTATGTGCATTATCCGTTGCCCGTCTTTCGGACCACGGATCAGTATAGCATCTCGTGCCGGCGTACAAGAGATGATTGGACGCAAAGCCGATGGCTCCTATGGCGCAATGAGTGGCTCGTGCAAACTGCACAAAGAGTCCCTTGGTGAAAACATTATCAACGAACTGAATCAAAAAGGTGTCGTAGTTGTTCCTATCCCGGACGAACTTAAAAAAGCAGAATCTTTAGCTATAAAAGCTTGCCAGCAATATGCCTTGAAAGAATTTGCCGATAATGTCATTTTATTAGACACTGGCCATGCCAAGCTAATGTCCCCGTTCTACCCGCTGGAAAAACTGCGTAAAATTCCTGGCTTTGAAAACGCCCGCTTCGAAGATCCTTATGCTGGCGGTGTTGGAAATTCCATGCGGTTTACTGCTCTGTCTCCCCGTGATAATGCACTTAAAGTCAAAGGTGCGGACAATCTGTTCTGCGGCGGCGAAAAAGCCGGCCTGTTAGTCGGCCATACTGAGGCTATTGTGACAGGTACATTGGCAGGGCACAACGCTGTCCGGCATATACTGGGTCAGCAGTTGTTAGTACTCCCCGAGACCTTGGCAATTGGCGATGCCATTGCTCATGTCAATGAACAAATGCAGACAGAAGAAGGGCTGAAGCTTAAATACACATTCTCAGGCGCCCAATACTTTAAACGCATGCAGGAAAAAGGCTTATACACTACCGATGTTCAAGCTATCAAAGACCGTGTCGAAAAAGCCGGGCTAACGGGCATATTTGCGCGCCCTGTAACCAATGAGGCGGCCACATGACCGTAACACTGACTACTGCGCACTGGCTGTTCCTGTTTTGGGTAGGCGTAGTAATTGTAGTCATGGGGCTCCGCAAAGACCCGCTTATACCCTGCATATTGGGCTTATTGACAGTTGGCTGGCTATTTAAACAAAGCTTTGTCGGCGGGATAACTTCAATCTTCAACGCATTAATCGTCGCCGGTAACGAGTTCTGGGGAATAATAGTAGTAATCTCACTCATTGTCTCCCTATCCAAACTATTAAGTGAAACGGGAGCGGACTATCTGGTAATGAGTCCGGCCGCCCGGCTCATGGTTAACCCTGATATCGCTTTCTGGGTTATTGGCATTGCCATGCTGCTGGCATCCTGGTTCTTTTGGCCGTCGCCAGCTACAGCACTAGTGGGCGCTATCATGTTCCCGGTAGCAATACGGGCAGGCTTGCCTGCTATGGGTGCGGCAATGGCCATGAACCTCTTCGGTCATGGTATAGGCTTATCCACCGACTATGTTATTCAAGGCGCACCAACTATTACTGCCAAAGCAGCAGGGTTTACCAACCCAAGCCCGGTAATTGCCGCCAGTATTCCGTTAGCACTTACTATGGGCTTGGTTACTACCATTGCGGCCTACATCATCATAAAAAAAGATATGGCTGCCAATCCTCAGGCCCATACCGCTGAAAAGGAAGCAATATTGGGTAAAGAAGTAACGCGTGAAATTAACTGGGTATCTTACTTCTTAGCCGTTTTGACGCCGCTAGCCTTTGCCCTTAACGTAGTTGCAATGTGGGTATTGAAACTCCGGGGTGGTGATGCCACAGCGTTGTTAGGTGCCACAGCCGTACTCATCCTTGCTCTCGGATCCATGCTGAAATACGGCTGGGAAGGATTGGAAAAAATTACCGGTTTTGTCCGGGACGGATTTATGTTCGGTATAAAAATCTTTGCTCCGGTTATCATCATCGGTGGCTTCTTCTTCCTTGGCAAAGGTGAATTGGCTCAAACAATCCTTGACTCCAAAGCAGCCACAGGGTTCCTTGAAGACTTCGGCATTGCTTTATCCCAAGCCGTACCTCTTAATAAAGTCTTTGTAGCCTTGGTTAGTTTGGCCACTGGTATTGTCGTTGGTCTTGACGGCTCAGGCTTTTCGCCACTGCCGCTTGTCGGCAGCGTGGCTGCCACCTTTGGCAAAGCAATTGAAATTGACAAAGCTACTTTGGCAGCCTTGGGACAAATTGCCGGAGTATGGACAGGCGGCGGCACAATTATTCCTTGGGGTCTCATACCTGTTGCGGCTATAACCGGTGTCAACCCGATCGATCTGGCCCGCAAAAACTTTATCCCTGTAGTATTAGGATTTATAGCCACAACCATAGTTGCAATAATCCTGATGTAATCGGGGATAAATTAAAACGAAAAAATACCCAATGATACAGAAGGTGATACACTCACCTTCTGTATTCATTCAATAATATCGAAAGACTAAAGCTTTTGCCGCTCCCTCCCGGATTTAGCACAAGTCAAGTCTTTGCTCATACATAAGGAGGAAAACATGGTCGAACCTTTAGAACAAGTAATGGATGCGCTTGATATAGAAACTTTTTTGGTTTGCGATAATGAAAATCAAGGCCGAAACCTTATGTTAGCACTGTTAAAAAAATGGGGACTGTCTGATACCGATGTAGTTTTTGCCCAACATATGGGGCCTGGTGTCAGAGTCAGAGGCAGGGCGTACATACACCGCCCGGCTGACAAATACAGCTGGATTGTCCCTGAATCTGAGCAGGAGCAGAGGTGAGTTACCAATGGCCAAAGTGTTGTTAGCTCCAATCGATCCGGTACATGATATTGGCCTTAAGATGATAGCCAGAGGTCTTAATGGAGCCGGCCATGAGGTAATTCTCCTGCAGCCGGACTTACCTGCAGAAGAAATTGTTCAGCAGATTCTACGGCACCAAGATGTTGAAACATTACTCTTAAGCCGTACTCTTGGCTACGGTGTTGGTGAGCTATTGGCGCGGTTTATTGATCTTACCGACGCTGCCGGGGTCAGAGAACGGGTTAAAATCGGTATCGGCGGCATGGCCATCCGTCCTGAACTAGCCGCAGAACTGGGATTTGATGCCGGCTTCGGGCCAGGCACCACAGTAGAGGAAGTAATATGTTTTGTAGAGAATCGGGAATATAAACCTGATCCTAACCGCACCCAAAAGACAAAAAGAGATATGACGGCAGGCTATGACTACCGCTATGTTGCCCCCGGCATTGCCAATAAACTCAGTAAAATATCTGAGATTATTTTCGACTGGGTAAAAAACAAAACCTCCCCAGGTGTGGAACGTGCCCGTATACGCGACGAATATTGGGATGTCGAACGCTGGCGTGACCGACTGGGTAATGACGATCTCGAAAAATATTATCCGCAGTTGTGCAGCGAACTGCCGCAAAAATTTTATAAAACAGGCGAGCTTCACCCCAAGACAAGACGGTTTACCAAAGATGAAGTTATCGGTTTAGAAAAGTATTTAGAAGAAACGAAATCACGCATGTCAGTAGCGAAATTGCAACACACCAGGCGTAAACCGTTGGTATTTAACCAATATGGTACAGGTTGTCCGTTCATGGACATTGCTCATATTTTGGCGAGCGAAGCCTGGGGTGCTGATGGTGTAGTCCATTTTGACCCCTCTTGGGGCGCGAGGACTGAAGGATTCCTTGACGGTTTTCTTACACACCAGGAAGATGGAACAGTAATTACCCCTGCCAACCTCAACCGTATTTGGCTGGGATTGGAGAAATCTACCTTGTGGCAGATTCGTGCTCACCGTGGTCTAAATACACCGGAGACAGTGGTCTTGGCCGGTAAAATTGGCGCTGATTTGACTAAAATCAATATCTGCTATGGTGCCCTGGGAGCAGGTACTGACCCTGAACGCATGACTGTTGACGGCTATTACTCGATCAAATATGCCCAGAAATACAATATGCCGTTTGACATCGTCACCAATGAAGAACTGGCCGGAGTTCCGGCCCATAAAGCCTTTGCCGGTATGCTGATAGTGGCTGACTTGGCAATAAAGCTTGGCGCGCGGCCAATCCTACAACCGTTGTTTGCCTACTCGCCTGAAGTAATGATTAACGACCTAATGGATGACAACTATGTCAACTTTAACGCCGCCAAAATTTATGCCTTGCGCAATATTATCAATGCTCCCATCTGGCCGGGCGCACCAATTGGTTTTCTAACCCATACCGAAGACCGTGTACAGTCTGCCATGACTACAACGCTGCATGCTTGTCTGGCTATGTCACTTGGTGTTGACGCCATTTCGATAGCTTCAACCGACGAATCCTATTCAGGCGGACCAATATCTGTCCCCGCGAAAATTGATACATTACGGGCAGTAAAAGACGGGTTCCGATTCTTCGGACATGCAAATATCACACCTACCGAACAGGCAAACCGCTATGCCGAACAAATTCTTGACGGCATTGAAAACGTCCTTGATCATGTTATCGCTGAAGGCGATTTTATCGCCGCCATTCATAAGGGCCTGCTAGGTAGCCGGGAGGAAGGCGCATATCCCGGTCGCAGTGGTAAAGATACTGTACAAGAAAAAAATAAGTTACCATAAAAAAATAAACAATAGGTATTGACAACACTCGCAAATTTGGATAAAATAAATTTTGTCAGTCAGGCGCAGCCGAAAATAGCAGAGCGTTTTACTGAAAAATGTCGGGGCGTAGCTCAGTTTGGTAGAGCGCCATCTTGGGGTGGTGGAGGCCGCTGGTTCAAGTCCAGTCGCTCCGACCAAGTAATATGTAGGTAATCAAGGTTCGCGGAAACGCGAACTTTTTTGCTATGTCAACGTTGTCCCTTGTATTATCCCTTACCGTGTTTTGTAAGGAGGACAGTACGTTTATAGCAGTAATATCGGAACTTGTACTATTGCACATATAGGGAAGACAATAAAGCACTATTTGTCTGATTTAAATGACAAATAGTGCTTTAAAATTACTCTAATAACCTTAGTGAAACTAACTATATGAAATCCAATAAAGATTTTTTTCTAGGCGTGTTGTTAGTAACGCTCCACCGCTGGCGCTTGACTTACACTTATACTAACAACACGCCTGTAAATCTTTATTGGATACTATATATTTTATATTTTTCATTTTCCATTCCGCGCCATTAAGTTGGCGACTTTGTTGGCGAAACTAATAGGATCTTCTGGGGTAAGACCTTCCATCAACAAGGCTTGGCCATACAATAAATCACAATAGTCGTTGAACGCATCGGAACCGGGAGCAGTTTCATACAGATTTTTTAAAACACTAAAGATTTCGTGATCCGGGTTCAACTCCAGAATCCGCTTGGCTTTAAATGTGGTCTTGTTCATTTCTGACAAAATTTGTTCCATGGAAAGACTGATGCCGTTATCGTCGCTAACCAGGCAAACCGCGCTAGACTTCAAGCGGCTACTGATTTTAACGTCGGAAATTTTACCTGTTAACTGCTCTTTAATGGCTTTTATTAATGATTCGTTTTCTTTAGAAATCTCTTCGATGTCCTTTTTAGATTTGGTTGAGTCGATATCATCCAGGTCCAAGGTCCCGCGACTAATTGATTGGAATTTCTTCTCTTTATACTCGCGCAAGGCGTCAATGGCAAATTCGTCAACCCGGTCAAAAAGATAGAGAACCTCAATGCCTTTATCCCGCAGAAGTTCCATCTGCGGTAAGCGTTCCACCGACGAACGGTCTTTGCCAGTAGCATAATAAATGGCTTTTTGATTCTCCGGCATCCGGGTGATGTATTCGTCCAGAGTGGTCAGTCCTTCAGCAGAATAAGAGGATGCAAACAATAAAAGATTTTGCAGCTTGTCCCGGCTGTTGTAATCTAAATACACGCCACTCTTAATGGCTCTGCCATATTCTTTCCAAAATTCTTCATACTTAGGACGGTCTTTGTTCAATAAACTTTCCAGAGTTTTTAACACGCTTTTTTCCAAATTTTTGCCGACCCGTTTTAGTTGGCTGCTATGCTGGAGAAGTTCCCTGGAGATATTGAGGGAAAAGTCGGGAGAATCGACTAACCCGCGGACAAATCGTAAATATTCAGGTAAGAGGTCCTGACAATTGTCCATTATAAAGACATTTTTGGAGTATAGCCGGATTCCGGATTTAGATTCCCGTTGATAGAAATCAAAGGGAGCATGGGCAGGAATAAAGAGCATACTTGTATATTCCACAGCCCCTTCTACCTTAGAATGAATAATCTCCAAAGGGTCTTCCCAGTCATGGAAGAAATTGCGATAGAAATTATGATACTCTTCTTTTGAGATTTCATTTTTGTTGCGAATCCATAAAGGAGTCATGGAGTTTAAGGTGCGGACTTCAATACTCTGGGTTGCAGGTGCATCCTTGATCACTTTACCGTCAGAATCTCGGGGCTTTTCTTCTTTAATAAAGTTCATTTTAATGGGGTAGCGGATATAGTCCGAGTATTTCTTTACCAGATTTTGAATGGTATAACGGTTTAAAAAATTTTCTTCAGGGTTTTCGGCAGAACGATATTTTTCATTAAGGGTTAAGATAATGGTGGTACCCCGCTTTTCTTTATCACACTCTTCAAGGGTATAAGTACCATCACCGGTGGACTCCCAGCGAACACCTTTTTCTTGTCCCGGCGCACGAGTAAGAAGGGTTACTTTATCTGACACCATAAAGGCAGAATAAAATCCCACCCCGAACTGACCGATTAATTCGTTGTCTGTGGCTGATCCCACGTTCTTCAATTTTTCGATGAACGCTTTAGTTCCTGATTTCGCGATGGTGCCAATATTTTCAATAACTTCGTCATAGGTCATGCCTATTCCGTTATCCGAAATAGTCAGAGTATTGGTGGCTTCATCAGGGATGATAAAAATTTCAAAGTCGGAATTTTCCTCTAGTAGTTGGTGGTTGGTTAGTGATTCAAACCTGATCTTGTCGATAGCATCCGAAGCATTGGAAATCAGTTCCCGCAGAAAAATCTCCCGGTTGGTATAAATGGAGTGGACCATCAGGTCTAATAGCTGTTTGGTTTCAGCTTGAAATTCACGGGTTTCCTTTGTAATTGTTTCTTGAGCCATTACGAAACCTCCATTTTATTCTCTTTTAGTAGTTTTGGCCTTTACTATAAAATATGCTTCAGTCAAATTACCTTTATTAGCACTCTTGACAAGTGAGTGCTAATACATTTTAAATAATAACTAAATTGGTAACCAAAATCAAATTTATTCGTATATAAAATTGCGTAATAATGGCATGATATTACCAGCTATACAAATTATCTCCGTTTATATAATTGTATTTTTGGTTTTTTTGATAATTCTTCCGTTATTAATTATTGGCACTGATATCATAAAGTTCAAATCCTCGAAGCACCGGCAGAAGCCTTGGATTGCAAAAAAAATCCCTAGATATTCTAGGGAGAAAAAGAAGTATGTCCGAATACTTTAATTATATTTTTATTTTCTGAATTTAAATATTTTAGTAAATAAAAAAAGAAAATAAGAAAAAAAATTCCCAGCTGACTTAACATCGAGGTGAATAATTTTTATAGTTGGCCTCCTAATTATCTTCGTCATATCGCTCTAATACAGAAACTGCGTCCGGCACCGGCAACTGCTCAACGTTCCTCAGTCTCCGCTCAATGGCTCTGGTTCTTACTGCAGCGGCATCAATAGTCTTGCTGGCCTGATCCAATTTTTCTTTAGTTTTTTGCAATATGTCACCGAATTTTCCAAACTCAGTTTTAACTGCCCCTAAGAGCGTCCAAACCTCGCTTGATCGTTGCTCAATCGCCAGCGTCCTGAATCCCATTTGCAGGCTGTTTAACAGGGCAGCCAGGGTAGTCGGCCCGGTAACATTTATGCGGTACTCACGCTGCAAGCTTTCGCACAGGCCTGGTCGCCGAAGGACTTCAGCATACAAACCTTCTACAGGCAAAAACATAATGGCAAAATCGGTAGTATTGGGCGGATCAATGTATTTTTCCTTAATTGTTTTAGCTTCCTGGCGGATGCGTGCTTCAAGGCTGGCGGCAGCAGAGGACGCAAGTTCAGCATTAGCCAACTCCTGCGCTTCAAGCAGGCGTTGGTAGTCTTCCTGCGGAAATTTGGCATCTATCGGCAGCCACACTGCAGTATTATCTTTGTCTTTTCCCGGAAGTTTAAGCGCAAACTCCACCCGGTCTTGACTTCCCCGCTTGGTGGCAATATTAATCGCATACTGCTCCGGCGTTAAAATCTGCTCCAGCAAAGAAGCCAGTTGCATCTCACCCCAAATACCACGGGTCTTAACATTTGACAGTACTTTTTTTAAGTCACCGACTCCTGAAGCTAATTGCTGCATTTCTCCCAAACCCTTATGTACCTGTTCCAAGCGCTGGCTTACTAACTGGAAAGATTCTCCCAAACGTTTTTCCAGGGTCGCATGGAGCTTTTCATCAACAGTTGCGCGCATCTCTTCAAGTTTTTTGCCATTATCGGCCTGAATTGCCGCGAGTTTATTTTCAACTGTTTCCCGGAGCTTATCAAATTTTTGTTCATTCATTTGAGTAAGGTGTGTTAACTTTTGTTCATTGGCATTAGTAAAATAGTGAAATTGTTTAGAGATATTATCAAATTGGTTTAGCTGAACACTAGATAACTCTTCCCGCAACACTTTGATATTAAAGGTCATCTCCTGACGGTTTTTGATCAGTTCTTCGCGTAGTGCCGTTTCCAGCCGTTCCTGATTGAGGGCCAGATGTTTTAGCGGAGTTAAGTCCATTTGTCCTGTTTTGCTTAATTTTACAAAGAGGAGAATCAGCATAAACAAGTTTAATAATAGTAAAATTAAATTAATAATCGATAAAATATTGTCCACAAAGCACCATCCTTAGTTTGGTTAATTGACCTATAATTCAAGAAAGTTTACTATAATTCCTTTTACTTGGGCGAAATTTGGCCCATTTGTTTTTCGACGGTTGAATAAAAGAGGATTTTTTTTGTTATAAATAGAAAATAGTACCATATTGACTCTGCTTACGCCTGGCTTTAATTCGCATAGGAGGTTTTTTGTGTGACTAATGAACAAAAAGTAGTTAGCGATACCATTGAAAAGTATGAACAGTATATTAATCCTGCCATGGCTAAATTGTTCCGTTACATGGGCCTGTCCACCATTGAGTGGGAAGCTCAGGGAAATATTATCCGTGATATTGATGGTAAGGAATATATCGACTGTTTAGGCGGGTACGGAGTATTCAGCTTAGGTCACCGGCACCCTAAAGTTGTTGAAGCCGTTAAGCGCCAGCTTGATAGGATGCCGCTGTCAAGCAAAGTGCTGTTTGATAAACCGATGGCCGATCTGGCGGAATTGCTGGCTGAGATTACTCCTGGCGACCTGCAATACAGTTTCTTTGTCAACAGCGGTGCTGAAGCGGTTGAGGGTAGCCTCAAATTAGCCCGGATTCATACGGGACGAGCTAAAGTTATCGCAACCTGCAACTCGTTTCATGGCAAAACTTTAGGCGCATTAAGCGCTACCGGCCGCGATATGTTCCGGGAGCCATTTCAGCCGCTTTTAGCAGGTTTTAGCCATGTTCCGTTCGGCGATATTGCCGCCATGCACCAGACAGTTGACAAGGAAACTGCGGCAGTAATCGTTGAGCCAATTCAAGGAGAAGGCGGAATTATTGTCCCCCCGGACGATTATCTGCCAGCTGTGCGTGAGATTTGCGACAAACACGGTACTCTCTTAATCTGCGACGAAGTACAGACCGGTCTGGGCCGCACCGGCAAAATGTTTGCTGTTGAACACTATGGTATTGTTCCTGACATACTGACTACCGCCAAAGCTTTGGGCGGCGGCGTTATGCCGATTGGCGCTTTTACCGCGAAACCACATATTTGGGAAAAGTACATAACCAGCCCGTTTTTACACACTTCAACTTTTGGCGGCAACCCGCTGGCCTGCGCCGCTGCCATTGCCGCCATCGGCGTTATCCGTGAAGAAGGGCTTGACATGCGAGCTAAAGATACTGGTGATTATTTTATTGCTAAACTAGTCGGTCTTCGTCAGTCTTTCCCCGAAATTATTGCGGAAGTTCGCGGCAAAGGTTTAATGATTGGCATCGAGCTTACTAAAGAGGGTATTGGCGGCCTCATCATGTCCGAGATGATTAACAAAGGTATACTTATTGCCTATACACTCAACAACCCCAAAGTAATCAGAATTGAACCGCCGCTTATTATTGAGAAACAACAAGTAGATTATGTTGTTAACGCCCTTACAGAAACCATGAAAAAGGCGCAGGATATGCTGGAAGATCTATAAAATGAAGATCTATAAAATAATGTACGACAGGAGGAAATGGAATGCCATACGTGGAAGTGACTTTACCGGTTCATTGTGACCGCAGCGAGATATATCCCATTTTAAAAGATATGGAAAAGTACCCGGAGTTTATGGCGGATTTAGTCAGCGTCGAGGTAATAGAACGTAATGCCAATACCACCCTCACTAAATGGGTATCAAATGTTGACGGCCGGATTATTAAATGGACAGAGCTTGATACTTTCGACGATGCCAACATGCATATTCATTATAAGCAGACCGAAGGCGACCTGAAAAAGTTTGAAGGTGAATGGATTCTAACCCCGATCGCCGAAGGGACGGAGATTAAGCTGACTGTCGATTTTGAGTTCGGTATTCCTATGATCGCAGGATTGCTCAATCCGATTCTTAAAAAGAAGGTACGGGACAATAGTATGAATATGTTGACTGCTATTAAGGACCGCATGGAAAATCGGCGCTAAATGCCTGTTGTTAAATATAAGTAAAACACTTATAATAAAAATATATTTTGTAAAAAAACGGAGGGATGCATTTTTAAATAGCATGAGGTTATTTGAGCATGAAAAAATAATTATAGAGATATTTTAATATGCATGGAGGTGTCTTAATGAATACGCTTAAGACTACTGTCTTACTGGCAGCGTTAACAGGCCTGCTTATTGCCGTTGGCGCTTTTTTCGGTGGCACTAAAGGTATGACATTTATGTTTGTCGTTTCCATTATCATGAATTTTGCCAGTTACTGGTTCAGTGATAAGATTGTACTTAGCATGTATGGCGCAAATGAAGTGACTCCGCAGGATGCGCCTGACTTAATCCGCATGGTAAGTGGCCTAGCGCAAAAAGCCAAACTGCCAATGCCAAAAGTTTATATTATTAATACCGATGTGCCCAATGCTTTTGCCACCGGCCGTGACCCTGAACATGCCGCCGTTGCTGTGACAACAGGTATTATGCGGGCGCTCAACTACCAGGAGCTGGAAGGAGTTGTTGCGCATGAGCTTGCTCATATTAAGAACCGTGATACCCTTATCAGTACTATTGTAGCAACTTTGGCCGGTGTCATTACCATGATTGCCAACATTGCTCAGTGGACGGCGTTCTTGGGATTTGGCCGTGACAACGATGAAGAAGGAAACGGCCTTGGCGGGATTGTAGAGTTTATCTTTCTTGTCGTGCTCGCACCACTAGCCGCCACTCTCATCCAACTGGGTATTTCCCGCTCACGTGAATACCTGGCTGACGAAACAGGCGGCACTGTGTCCGGCAATCCGTTAGCTTTAGCCAGTGCGTTGCAAAAAATTGAGTACTATGCCCATCACCAAGTTATGCCTGAAGCTACCCCGGCTACTTCGCATCTGTTTATCGTTAATCCGTTTAGTGGTGCGGGCAGTGCCATTGTTAGCTTGTTTAGCACTCACCCCGCCACCGCCGACAGAGTAGCCAGACTTGAAGAACAAGCCAAACGTATGCGTTAATCAATAAAAAAGCCTGTAAATTCCTCTGAAAATTGCCTTCAGAGGAATTTTTTTGCAGGATATGGGCAGATAAATATGGAAAAAGTATATGACAAGTTTTTAATGCTACAAGGAGGTTCCTATGAAACTAGTACGGTATGAATCTAACGGCAAAATTAATTTCGGTGTTTTAGCAGCAGACGACCAAATTAATATCATTGAGGGAAATATTTTTTGCGATGATTACGTTGTGTCAGACAAGTATGTATCGCTAAATGATGTAAAACTGCTGTCGCCGTGCCAGCCAAGCAAAGCAGTATGTATTGGCCTTAACTACCATGACCACGCCAAGGAAATGAACCTTGAACTGCCGGCTGAGCCGTTGATTTTCCTCAAACCATCATCAGCATTAAACCATCCTGGCGGCGCAATCGAGTATCCGGCAATATCCCAAAATCTCCACTATGAAGCCGAATTGGCCATTGTTATAAAAAAACCGGCACGGAAAGTGGCGGCTGAAGATGCGAACCAGTACATCTTAGGCTATACTTGCGCCAATGATGTTACTGCCCGCGACCTCCAGCTGCATGACGGTCAGTGGACGCGCGGCAAATCATTTGATACCTTTTTGCCGCTTGGGCCATGCATCAATACCGACCTGGACCCGCATAACACTAATATTAAGCTTTACTTGAACGGTGAGGTAAAACAGTCTTCCAATACATCTAATTTGATATTTAAAGTCCCTGAACTTTTGGCATTTGTCAGTCAGGTAATGACCTTATATCCCGGGGACGTAATTCTTACAGGCACGACTTCTGGAGTAGGACCAATGCAAGTGGGAGATACTGTTATTGTCGAGGTTGAAGGTATTGGCCGACTGCACAACACTGTTGTTAAAGGATAATAACCAAATTATCTCCGGTACTTTCCAGAGTACATAGTATAGCCTCTTGTGAATATAACCGGTATGAAGTTAGGAGCTGTATTATTGGAGCCGGTTCACTTATTCCCCAACGAAAGAAAATTCCCGCCAACTCCCTTGTAATGGGATCGCCCGGAAAGGTTATCCGTGAAATTAGCAATGAAGAAATTGAAGCCATTCGCCAGTCAGCGTTAAACTATGCTGAAGTGGCAAGCGACTATAATAGAGGAGGTATATAAAATGGATGCGGTAGAAAGCACATTAGTGCTGATAAAACCGGATGCTGTTGCTAGGAAAATATGTGGTGAGATTATCAGCCGCTTTGAGCGGCGGGGTCTTACGCTTACAGCCATGAAATTGCTCAGAATAACCCCGGAAATTGCTGCCAAACACTATGAAGAGCATCGGGAAAAACCGTTTTACCCGGAACTTCTTGAGTTTATAACCTCAGGTCCGGTAGTCGCTATGGTGCTTACCGGGCCTGAAGCCATCAAAATTGTTAGAACCATGATGGGGCCTACTAACCCGGTAAATGCTCCTCCGGGAACGATTCGCGGCGACTATGCGACTATTATGACCAATAACATTGTACATGGTTCAGACAGTGAAACCAGCGCTAAGCGGGAAATTAACATTTATTTTACTGAACAAGAGTTGGTTCAGTAGTACTCTGGAGGGCTGGATGAGTAAGATTTATACAAAAACGGGTGACAAAGGCACTACCGGCCTTTTAACTGGCGAACGGGTAAAAAAGACCAGCACCCGAGTAGAAGCCTATGGTACTGTTGACGAAATAAATTCGGCTTTAGGACTGGCACGGGCCCACTGCACCAAGCCCGAAGTCAAAGAAGCTGTGTTCAAATTGCAAAAGCTTTTAATGCTATTTATGGCTGATTTGGCCAGTTCTGGCGGCGATAAGAAGTATGTAACGGCAGACCATGTGACAACTCTTGAGCAAATGATTGACCAATTTGATGCTAAACTGCCACCTCTCAATAATTTTATTGTCCCTGGCAACACTCCCGGAGCTGCTGGACTTGATTTGGCGCGTACTGTGACGAGGCGGGCCGAACGCCAAACATTAAGGCTGCAAGAAGAAGAAATAAACTCTGAAGTAAATGAACATTTGCTCATTGGTCTTAACCGTCTTTCCGACTTGTGTTTTGTATTGTCCCGGTTTGAGTCAGAAGCCGGTAATTAATTTTTTAAGGTGATGTTCAATGCCAATTTATGACTTCAAATGTAATGAATGCGGCCGGCAGTTTGACCAGCTCTGCCGGTTAAACTGGGAAGGTACGATTAAATGTCCCTCGTGCAGTCAAAGTAATATTACTAAAGTCATTTCGTTAATCAGCAGTCATGGCCGTTCGACCGCTGACAACTGCGGCTCATGTTCAGGCAAAAGCTGCAGCAGTTGCAGTAGTTGTAAATAATTTTGCGCCAAGCTGACAAATATGCACAACTTTTACGCGCCTGCATAAACTATATCGATAGCTTCGGAGTGCGATAGCAATTGATTATAGGCAAAATGAGGGGGCGAGCACGGTGAAGTTTCGTTTTTATGTAATGTCACTGCCTGGACCGCTGCGTAAGCTGATGCGTATGATCGTAAAAGGATAAACTTACCCAATACATACAAAAAGAGCTATTGCTTCAATAGCTCTTCTTGTATTTTCTGTACTATTATAGTATCCAATAAAGATTTACAGGCGTGTTGTTGCCAGCGGTGGAGCGTTACTAACAACACGCCTAGAAAAAAATCTTTGTTAGATTTCATATAAAAAATATAGCATATTTATTAGTAAAATTTTATAAGTATGGAATAAAGAAACCATAAAATGCTCAATTTAACTAAAATAAAAAATAGACTGAAAAGAAGGAATATTTATAGTAAACAGAGAATTGTAACAAGCATTATAACAGAGTTCAACAGGAGGGGACTAGCCATGAAAGAGTACAGGAGCGACAGGTTAAGAAATGTTGGAATTGTAGCCCATGGAGGAGCAGGTAAAACATCCTTGACAGAAGCCATGTTATTTACTTGTGGCGCAGTTAACCGTCTGGGACGGGTTGATGACGGTTCAGCGACAACTGATTTCGAACCTGAAGAAGTCAAACGTAAAGTTACGATAAGTACGGCATTGGCGCCGTGTGAGTGGCGCGACTATAAGATAAATTTTGTTGATACTCCAGGCTACGCTGATTTCGTAGCCGAAGTAAAAGGCGCTCTGCGGGCAGTAGATAGTGCGTTAGTTGTGCTGTGCGCCGCCGCCGGTGTCGAAGTTGAAACCGAGAAGGTTTGGAGTTATGCGGCCGAGCTGGGTTTGCCCCGAATTGGGTTTATTAATAAAATGGACCGGGAAAATGCTGACTTTTACAGTGTTGTCGATAGTATGAAAGAAAAGTTCGGCAATGGCATCGTCCCGGTTCAACTGCCAATTGGCGCCCAAGATACTTTTAAAGGTATAGTAGACGTTATCAAAATGAAAGCGTACCTGCCGACCAACCAGGGCAAAGAATATACCGAAACCGATATCCCTGCCGATATGCTGGATAAGGCTGAAGAAGCCCGCATGGCGTTAGTAGAAGCGGCAGCTGAAGCAAATGATGAACTCTTGACTAAATATCTTGAAGGCGAAGAATTAAGCGACAATGAGGTTAAGTCAGGCCTGCTTGCCGGTATTGCCCAGGCCAAATTATTCCCTGTGCTGTGTGGTTCAGCTCTAAAAAATATCGGTGTTCAACAAGCGCTCGACTCGATTATCAATTACCTTCCGCCTCCTGGCGCCAGCCCAGTTATTGGCTTTCACCCGGTGACCAAAGATCCGGTAGAAAGAAAAGTTAGCGATCCTTTTTCAGCAATAGTGTTTAAAACCACGGCTGATCCGTTTGTCGGACGCCTCAGCTATATCCGGCTGTTTTCGGGCGCTATGAAGCCTGACAGCACGCTGTACAATGCTACAAAAGACAAAGCAGAACGCATTGGCACAATATTTACGCTGCGTGGCAAACAGCAAGATTCTATACCCAATGTCCATGCCGGTGACATTGTGGTGGTAGCCAAACTGCAGGAGACTGCCACCGGTGATTCTCTTTGCGACAAAGATAAGCCCATTATCTTCGAGCCAATTAACTACCCCAAGCCTATGTTCACGAGAACTATTGAAGCCAAAAACAAAGGTGATGAGGATAAGATAGGCCAGGCCTTGGCCCGGCTCATGGACGAAGACCCGACATTTAAAGTCCGCAAAGATGTAGAAACCCATCAATTGCTGATTTCAGGCATGGGTGAACTGCACCTTGATATCATGGCCGAGCGTATGAAACGTAAATTTGGCGTAGAAACTCTGCTCACCATCCCCAAAGTGCCTTATCGTGAAACCATTCGTGGTTCGGCAAAAGTCGAAGGCAAGCACAAAAAACAAAGCGGTGGTCACGGTCAGTATGGCCACGTATGGCTGCAGATTGACCCACTGGCTCCCGGCGCTGAATTTGAGTTTATCGACTCTATTTTTGGCGGCGCCGTACCACGCCAGTATATTCCTGCGGTTGAGAAAGGTGTGCGTGAGGCTTTGAATGCCGGTATTTTGGCAGGTTATCCCATGGTTGACGTTAAAGTTACCCTAACTGACGGTTCTTACCATACTGTAGATTCATCCGAAATGGCATTTAAAATCGCCAGCGCCATGGCTCTGCGCAAAGGTGTATTGCAGGCCAAACCTGTGTTATTGGAACCAATTTACTCAGTAGAGGTCGTTGTACCCGAGTCCTACATGGGTGATGTTATCGGCGACCTTAACACCAAACGCGGTCGGATCCAGGGTATGGAACCCATCGGCGGCGGATTAGGTCGGGTTAAGGCTCAGGTACCACTGGCAGAAATGTTCCATTACAGTATTGACCTTAGGTCCATTACTCAAGGTCGCGGCTCGTTCGATATGAGCTTCTCGCATTACGAAGAGGTGCCGTCGCGCATCGCCGAGTCGATAATTGCTAACGCTAAGAAAGATAAGATAGAAGAAGCATAAAATTTTTTCCCTGATAACTAAAAAACTGATAAACTCCTCATTATAATAGAGTATTATTATAATGAGGAGTTTCCTTTTTCACTGGTGTATCACAGGCAATTCATATTCATATCAAGTTAAGATGTTATTTACGGAGGTCTAAGGATGGGAGAATTTATTTTAAAACACAGCCCGAATGGCGTCTGGTTTGGAATATTCACCGATTTTGCCGCTGAAGGCGTTAAACACGGTGTATCATCCCGCGTGGGTGGTAAAAGTGCCCCGCCATTTGCCAGTCTGAATCTTGGTCTTCATACCGGTGATGATGCCGAAACAGTATGGCATAACCGGCAAATGTTCTCCCGGGCGGTTGGTCTGCCGGCTGAACAAATAATTACTGCCGAACAAGTACATGGTGATATTGTCCAGGTGGTGTCAGAACACCAAGCCGGCCGGGGAGCAAAACATTATCACGAGGCAATTAAAGGTACCGATGCCCTCATCACAAATATTCCCGGTTTGCCGTTGATGCTATTTTTTGCTGATTGTGTGCCGGTACTCATTTTTGATCCGGTGAATAAAGCTGTCGGTGTCAGTCACGCCGGCTGGAAAGGCACAGTAGCCAAGATAACGCAGAAAACAGTGTTATCCATGCAGCAACACTACAATACCAAGCCGCAAGACTGTCTAATCGGCATTGGACCCTCGATTGGGCCATGTTGTTATGAGGTGGATGAGGTAGTTATGACTAAGTTGCGGGCGGGTTTTACCCAATGGGAAGAATTAGTAGCGCCACACGGCGAACGCTGGCAGCTTAACTTATGGGAGGCAAACCGCCGGCAGCTCGTTGAAATCGGGGTTTTGGACAGCAAAATTACAGTAAGTGGCGTGTGTACTGCCTGCAACACTGATATATTTTTCTCCCACCGTGCCGAAGCTGGCCGTACCGGTCGCATCGGCGCCGTTATTGCTCTTTAGAATAAGTGTAAATATTCGTTTATGAAAAAATATAATTGTTGTTGATAATTTTATATCAACCCGCTATAATTAAATAAACGTCAACTATTTGACACCAGCAAAGACGCTGCTGTTTCCTATAAGGAGACAGGGCGTTTTTTGTTTATAAGGAGGTTGGCTAAAATGAAACTGTTACGTGTAGAAGATATTGTTATCACCAATCTCATCACGCTCGCCCCCGCAACGCCGGTGGCCGATGTTGCCGCCAGCATGGGTGACGACAGCCAGGTGGCGGCACTAGTGCAATCAAACGGCAAGTGGGGCTATATAACAGTTAACCAGCTGGGAAAGTCCGGGAAGTTTGCTCATGATATTGCCGATTATACTGCTGTTATCAGGCCGGCGACCCTTTTATCAGGCCAACTGAACAGTACGCATGCCGAACTATTTTCAGGGGCCGTTCTATTTGAATCAGACGGTATAATAGTTGCGCTAAGCACACCTGGAATATTTTTTAAGGCTCTTATCAATCGGTATTGTCTACAACAGGCGCAAATGAGTGCTGTACTTGATACGGTCGGAGAATCAGTTTGTGTAATCGATGAGACAAACAAAGTAGTTGTCTGGAATAAGAGCGCCGAAAAGTTGTATGGTATTGTAGCCGACGAGATTTTAGGCAACAGGATTGATAATTTTTTCAGCAATCTCTTAGTAAAAAAAGCAGCTTCTGAACGCCTTACAGTGAAAGACCAGTACCATAAACCATGCTCGGGAACGCATGTGCTCATTAATGCCGCGCCAATTCTTTGGGACGGAAACGTAGCCGGCGGTGTATCTGCTGAACGGGATATCACCGAAATAGTTAACTTGAATCAGGAATTGACGCGGACCAGCCGCAAAGTACAGTCGCTGGAAATTGAAATTGATAAAATAAGTGCCGGTGTCGATGCTTTCTCAAGTGTGTGCGGCCATAGTCCCAGTATAGTTTCTGCTGTAAGCATAGCCAGAAAGGTGGCGGCTACCAACGCTCCACTCCTGCTCAGGGGCGAGAGTGGTACGGGAAAAGAAGTATTCGCCCGTGCAGTACATAATGCCAGCGGCCGGAAAGGTAAGTTCATTGAAATTAATTGCGGAGCCATTCCCGCTAGTTTATTTGAAAGCGAACTATTCGGTTATCATTCCGGGGCATTTACCGGCGCTGACCGCAAAGGCAAACCCGGACTGGTTGAGCTTGCCGACGGCGGCACATTATTCCTGGATGAGATTGGAGAAATGCCCAAGGAAATGCAGGTAAAATTACTCCGGGTCCTGCAAGAGAAAAAATTCTACCGGGTAGGCGGCGACAAGCCTGTGCATGTCGATGTGAGAATTATTTCGGCTACCCATCGTGACCTGGAAGACATGATTAGCAGCGGTGAATTCCGCGACGATTTGTACTATCGCCTTAATGTAGTTACATTACAGCTACCCCCTTTAAGGTCCAGACGCGAAGACATACCGGAACTTGTTTACCGGGGACTTAAACATTTCGGGGCAATTCATAACCCTGGCGCAGCCATCAATAAAGTTGAACCAGAGCTTATGGCTGCTTTTTTAGAATATGACTGGCCAGGCAATGTCCGGGAGCTGAACAATATTTTAGAACGCTTGGTCATTCTGGCTGACGGCGATACATTAACCACCGCCAACCTGCCAGCCAACTTTAGGATTGGTTATCACCCTACCAAGCCGGTAACTGCAAATTATAACCCTGCCGACGGACTAACTACTATCCCGGAACTGACAACACTTGAGCGGACCTTAATCGAGCAAGCGCTCAAGGAGGCCAACTTTAACAAGGCGGCAACAGCCAAGAAACTGGGGATTCCCCGCAGTACGCTATATTATAAAATGCGCCAGTTTAACCTTGAACATGGTACTGTCAGTCATCTGACATCAATGTCAAAAAACTGACAGAAAGAAAGCGTGCCAAAATAAAAAGAGCGGAATTACCGCTCTTTTTATTTTGGCACGCTTTTTGCATTAATAAATTGGCAAGGAGGTGCTACTATGCGCATTACCAATCATCCAATCTTAACATTTCCGGACAAAACCAAAGTCCGTTTTTACTTTAACGGACAAGAACTTGAAGGTTATGCTGGTGAACCTATCGCCGCCGCCCTGCATGCCGCTGGTATCACCGTTCTTCGGCACAGTCATGAGCTGGACCGGCCGCGTGGACTGTTTTGTGCAATCGGCAACTGTTCATCCTGCCTGATGGTCGTCAACGGCATGCCTAACGTACGGGTATGTGTTGAACCACTTCAGCAGGACATGATCGTGGAAACTCAAACAGGAAGAGGGAAATTGCCATGAACATAGATATTGCTGTTGTCGGCGCCGGCCCGGCCGGTCTTATGTCGGCCATCAGTGCAGGCAAATTGGGTGCCAATGTGTTGGTAATTGAACGCGCTGATTATTTAGGCGGACAGCTTGTTAAGCAAACCCACAAATTTTTCGGTTCCAAGAGTGAATATGCCGGTGAACGGGGCATCGACATAGCCAAATTACTGGTGAATGAAGCACTTGCTATTCCCAACGTAACAACTTGGAATAATGCCACTGTACTTGGTTATTATCAGGAAGACGGTATTCTGACTGTCAAATACCAGGGCAAATTTGTCACCGTCAAAGCTAAGAAAGTTATTGTCGCCACCGGTGCGGCCGAAAAGACGTTGGCTTTCCCCAATAATGACCTGCCAGGCATCTATGGGGCCGGCGCTGTCCAAACACTCATGAACGTCCATGGTGTAATGCCGGGAAAACGGCTGCTCATGGTAGGTGCCGGCAATATCGGGTTAATTGTAGCTTATCAGTTGCTTCAGGCTGGTGTGGAAGTGGCCGGCATCGTCGAAGCTGCCCCCCATATTGGCGGTTATTTGGTGCACGCTGCCAAAATCCGGCGGGCAGGTGTTCCCATCTATACTTCTCATACCGTTAAGACCGCCTATGGGTCGCCTGCCCTCGAAGGCGTAACCGTCTGTCGCCTGGATGCCAACTGGCGGCAAATACCAGGCACCGAAACTGATATCCCGGTTGACGGTCTGTGTCTTGCAGTCGGCCTGACGCCGCTGACTGAACTATTGTGGCAGGCAGGCTGTGACATGACTTATGTGCCGGAGCTGGGCGGCTATGTTCCCTGTCGTAATGCCAACTTGTTGACTACTCATCCTGATATTTACGTTGCCGGTGATGTAGCCGGAGTGGAAGAAGCCTCGGTGGCAATGGTCGAAGGAAAAATAGCCGGCGTGGCGGCAGCGGCCGCCCTGGGGCTTAGCCGTAGCGGTCTCAAAGAAGAATACACTAATGCTCAGGCGCAGCTAGCAACGTTAAGAGCCGGACAGGTCAGCGCCAAAATCCGGGCAGGGCTTGCCAAAGTAACGCTTAATCAAGCCATTGGCCCTTTACGTGAGGTGGTGTGAACATGCTAGTGCAAACCGGAATCCCCACAGTTGATAAAGTTAACGCAATTGTTCCGTCGCCTGAACGGCTAAATCAAGGCCCGGTCGCCATATTTGAGTGTTTTCAAAATATCCCCTGCAATCCTTGTACTGACGCCTGTCCCCGGAAAGCAATCCAAATAGGCGCTGACATCAACGAGCGCCCTGTGTTGGACGAAACAAAATGTAACGGTTGCGGCATCTGCCTGGCACATTGTCCGGGGCTATCGATATTTGTGGTAGACTATTCCTACAGTCCGGACGAAGCTTTGTTGAAACTACCGTATGAATTTTTACCGTTGCCGGCAATAGGTGAGCCCGTTGAAGCTTTAAACCGTCAGGGTGAAGTAGTGGCAACCGCCAAAGTGAAGCGGGTACAGGAGAATAAAAATAAGACAACGGTAGTGTGGATAACTGTCCCCAAAGCGCTTGCAATGGACGTGCGGGGAATTGCCACGCGGAAGGAGGGTTAACCATGTCTGAACCGGTAATAATTTGCCGTTGCGAAGATGTCACACAAGCTGAAATTCAAGAACTAATCAAACAAGGTAAACACACGCTCGAAGAATTAAAACGGGAATGCCGGTGCGGTATGGGCCCCTGCCAGGGGAGGACCTGTGTACCCCTTATTGCCCAAGAGCTTGCCAAAACATTAAACATACCTGTGGGTGACGTTACCTTGCCGACGTTCCGTCCGCCAACAGCGCCCATTTCGCTTGGCGCGCTGGCAGGGGGTGACAAACATGATTAAACAGGCTGATATTGTTGTAATCGGCGGCGGGGTAGTCGGCTGCTCTATTGCCTATAACCTGGCAAAAGCCGGTGCTGGACAAATAGCTGTCATTGAACGCGGTTATCTGGCCAACGGCGCCACAGGTCGATGCGGTGCCGGGGTCCGCATGCAGTGGGGTACCGAGACCAACTGTTTGCTTTCGCGGGAAAGCGTCAGATTGTTGGAAAATTTGCCGGAAATTTTAGAGGTTGACGGCGATATTGAATTCGAACAAGGCGGTTATTTACTACTGGCTTATACCGAAAAAATGGTAGAGCAGTTCAAGAAAAACCTTGCGCTGCAAAATTCGTTAGATATCCCAGCCTATTGGGTAACACCTGAACAAGCCAAAGAAATCGTGCCGCATTTAAACACTGAGGATCTGCTTGGGGCTACCTTCTGTCCGAAAGACGGCCACGCTAATCCGTTTAAGGTCACCAGTATGTACGCCAAAGCTGCCGCCCGGCTGGGCGTCAAATTTTACACCTACACCGAAGTAACCGGCCTGACAGTTACCGGTGGAAAAATAACTGATGTAATTACTGATAAAGGCACCATCACTACTAATACCGTTGTGAACGCTGCCGGCGGTTACGCCAAAGCAGTAGGACAAATGGCCGGCGTACAATTACCCATCTTTCCGGAACGTCACGAAATATTGGTTACCGAACCGGTCGAACCCATGCAAACACCCATGGTAATGTGTTTTTATCACAATCTATACTGCCAGCAAACACCACATGGCAGCTTCATTATGGGGATTGGGCATCCTGACGAGCCTGAAACCTTTAACATCGAATCAAGCTGGCAGTTTTTGACTGAGATGGCCAAACGCATTACTAAAATATTGCCGCCACTGGCAAACTTGAACGTCATCCGCCAATGGGCCGGATTATATGATATGTGTCCTGACCGCACGCCGATTTTGGGCGAAGATCCGACTATAAAAGGGTTTTATACTGCCGCCGGATTCAGCGGCCACGGCTTCATGATTTCACCGATAGTAGGCCAGCTCATGGCGCAAACTGTCATGGGAATGCCAACTGCTATCCCCATAAACATGTTCAGTGCCGACCGGTTTGTTCGCGGCCAACTGTTTGTTGAACCCTCAGTAGTCTGAGTATTTGAATATTAGGAGGTATTATTAATGTTAATGGAATTTAAAAATGAAGCGCTCGTAAACTTTTCCCTCCCTGAAAACAAAGCCGCCATGGAACAAGCTCTTGCGCAAGTAGCTACGGAAAAAGGCAAACATTATCCGCTGGTCATCGGTGGTAAAAAAATCAATACTGAAGCCAACATTACCTCACTCAATCCCTCTAACTTTAAAGAAGTAATCGGCACTACCGCCAGAGCTAATGTCGAACTGGCCGAACAAGCCGTGCAAAATGCGCTTGAGGCTTTTGCCGATTGGCAGTATGTTAGCCCTAAAGAACGTGCACGGTATTTATTTAAAACCGCCGCCGTCATGAGGCGGAAAAAATTCGAATTTTCGGCCTGGATGGTCGAAGAAGCCGGTAAAAACTGGGTAGAAGCCGATGCTGATACCGCCGAGGCTATCGATTTTTTAGAGTACTATGGCCGGCAGATGCTTAAATATGCCGCTGGAATGCCGGTAGCACCCTTTGTGGGCGAAGAAAATGAGTGCTTTTATATTCCGCTCGGCGTTGGCCTTATCGTACCTCCCTGGAACTTTCCGCTCGCCATCCTTACCGGTATGACTGCCGCAGCCATCGTGGCCGGCAATACCGTTATTATGAAACCGGCCAGCACTACCCCGGTTATTGCCGCCAAACTCATGGAATTATGGGAAGAAGTCAGTCTCCCGCCCGGAGTAGTTAACTTCCTGCCTGGCAGCGGCAGCGCCATTGGTGATTACCTTGTCGGCCACCCCAAAATCCGGTTTATCAACTTTACAGGCTCCAAAGAGGTGGGCCTGCATATTAACCAACTGGCCGCCAAAGTAGCCCCAGGACAAAAGTGGATTAAACGTGTCATTGCTGAAATGGGGGGTAAAGACGCCATCATTGTCGACAGCGAAGCCGATATCGAAGACGCCGCTAACGGTATCGTAACATCAGCTTTTGGCTTCCAGGGGCAAAAATGTTCGGCTTGTTCCCGCGCCATTGTCGTCAAGGATGTCTATGACGAACTTGTCGCCAAAGTCGTCGCCAAAACGAAAGCACTGAAACTCGGCCCCGCCTGTGACCATACCGTCAATCTCGGTCCAGTAATTGATAAAAACGCCTATACTAAGATTCTTGAGTATATTGAAATCGGTAAAAGTGAGGGCCGGGTTGTAGCTGGCGGTTCCAAAGGGATGGAAACCGGTTATTTTATCGAGCCAACAGTCATAGCCGATGTTGATCCCAAGGCCCGCATCGCTCAAGAAGAAATTTTCGGCCCGGTAGTTGCCATCATTAAAGCTGATAATTTCGACCAGGCCATTGACATTGCCAATGATACCGAATATGGTCTGACTGGCGCGGTATATTCCAAAAACCGCGTAAAACTGGAAAAAGCCCGCCGTGAATTTCATGTCGGCAATTTGTATCTAAACCGAAAATGTACCGGTGCATTGGTAGGTGTTCAACCGTTTGGCGGATTCAACATGTCTGGCACTGATTCTAAAGCCGGTGGCGCTGATTACCTGTTGCTTTTCATGCAGGCTAAGTCTGTTGCGGAAAAACTATAAGATAACATAAATAATAAATTTACAAAATAATAAATTCCCTCTTGCAAAATTATACAAACAGTAATACAATGTATAATCATAGAGAACAAAAGTGTATCAATGTTTTTAGTAGATCCAGGCAAAGATGCTTTTTGGAGAGAGACATATTATTTTCTCTCTCTGAAAAGCTATTTTTTAACCCAAAATTGTTTTTTACATGATTATACAGCGGAGGTGATACATAATTTATTTTTTGGGGATGTCATTGTAAATTTTTGTAAACAGAGGAGGAGACTATGAGTAAATTCAGGTTGAAAATCGCTGGTTTGTTAACAATGCTGGTTATGGTGGCCGGATTGGTAGCCGGTTGCGGCGATACTGCGAGCAAAGACATCAAAATCGGGGTAGTGTATGAGCTCACCGGCAACACCGCCTCCTTCGGTACAGCAGCTGCTAATGGTGCAAAAATGGCTTTTAAGGAAATCAATGCTAAGGGCGGCGTTCTTGGCAAACAAATTCAACTTGTAATTGCCGACAATAAAGGTGAACCGTCCGAATCTTCCAATGCTATGACCAAAGTTATTACCCAGGATAAAGTAGTTGCTGTAACCGGTTTTACGACCAGTTCAAACGGCATTGCCGGTTCGGCGGTAGCTGAGGCTAATAAAATCCCGTTTGTAGCCGCAGCTACCACTAACCCTAAAGTGACTGTTGATGAAAAAACCGGTAAAGTTAAAGACTACACTTTCCGCGTTTGCTTCATCGATCCGTTCCAAGGTACTGTAGGTGCTAACTTTGCCTTAAACAGCCTCAAAACTAAGAAGGCAGCAATCATGATTGACAATTCCAGCGACTATAGCAAAGGCCTGTCCCAGTTCTTTAAAGAAGCCTTCACCAAAGGCGGCGGCCAAATTGTAGCTGAAGAAGCATATCTCCAAAAAGACCAGGATTTCAAAACCATCCTGACTAAAATTAAAGCTACAAACCCTGAGATTCTCTATGTTCCCGGCTATTACGAAGAAGTCGGCAAAATTATTAAACAAGCCCGCGAAATGGGTATTACCATTCCCGTAGTTGGCGGCGACGGCTGGGATTCCCCCAAACTCACTGAAATTGGCGGCCCGGCTGCCCTTAACAATACCTTCTTCACTAACCACTACTCAGTAGAAGATACCAGCCCGGCATCAAAGGCTTTTGTTGAAAACTACAAAAAAGAATATGGCCAAATGCCTGACGCCATGGCCGTATTAGGTTATGATGCAGCCTACGTACTGGTAGACGCCATTAAGCGCGCTAACAGTACTGAACCCGCAAAAATTCGTGAAGCTTTAGCTGCTACCAAAGATTTTAAAGGCGCAGCCGGCGATTTAACACTGAATAGTACTCACGACGCTGTTAAAGGCGCAGTAATCATCGAAATGAAAGATGGTAAGCAAGTATACAAAGAGACCGTCAAACCATAGTAATGACTTAAAAACGCCGTCTGGCTCATCCAGACGGCGTTTTTTTACTCTATCCATCAGATTTGCCCCCAAAAAAACGGGCAACTTCAGCCAAGTTTTCCTAATAGTTTTATGTTAAAAAGATATAATAATACATATGTTTTTGGAGGAAAATTTTGTTTATGGGCGAATAAACTAGTATGATAGGGGGTTTGTCATGTCGATAGCGCAAAACATTGCTGAGATAAAAAGTCATATTGATATAAATAAAGTAAAATTAGTTGCTGTAACAAAAAACCACGATGTTTCAGCCATGCTGGAAGCCATTGCCGCCGGGATAACCGCCGTGGGCGAAAACCGTGTCCAGGAAATGCTGTCCAAGCATCCCGAAATAACGGCTCACGCCGGACGCACGGTCGAATGGCATCTTATCGGACATCTGCAAACAAATAAGGTACGCCAAGCAATTCCTGTGGCTGACCTCATTCATTCGGTAGATAGTGAACGCCTGGCTCTGGAGATTGACAAAGTAGCCGGCAAGCTGAATAAGCGACAGGATATACTTATTCAGGTTAATGTTGCCGATGAAGCGAGCAAGTTTGGTGTACGCCCGGAACAAGCTTTACCACTGGCCAGGTTGATTAGCCAGCTTGAGAATGTCAGACTATGCGGCCTTATGACGATTGCACCCTTTAGCGAAAATGCTGAAGCAGTTCGTCCGGTGTTTAAAGAACTTTATCAATTGTTTGGGGAATTGACTGCCATGAATTTGGCTAATACTGAAATCAAATGGTTATCAATGGGTATGACTAATGATTATCGGATAGCGATAGAAGAAGGATCAAACTTGGTGCGTATTGGTACTGGAATATTTGGTTCGCGTAAATAGTAAGGAGGAGAAAAGCATATGAAGTTCATGGAAAAAGTTTGGGGCAGCCTAGGCTTGTTTGAACCCTCGGAGCAAGAAGAAGAACGTCCGAAAACCGAAGAGACCGAGCTTAAAGCCAAACAGAAGAATAATAATGTGGTATCACTGCCCATGGCCCAGCATAACCAGCAACAAACAAAACAAATAAAAGTTATGGTAGTTGAACCGTTTTCTTTTGATGACGCCCAACATGTCGCCGATTACCTCAAGAGCCGTAAACCCGTAGTTGTTAATCTTGAAAACACCGAACCTGAGATTGCTAAAAGAATGATTGACTTCATCAGCGGGACAACCTATGCATTAAACGGACAAATCCAAAAAGTCGGCAACAACATTTTTCTATGTGCACCCACTAATGTTGATGTCGCTTATAGTACCCGGGAAGACAGCAATGACAAAACACTGCTGCCTTGGGTTAATAAATAGTTCAGCTACCAGACGGAGGTATTTATGATAGCAGATAAACAAATAGGCTTTATCGGTGGCGGCGCAATGGCTGAATCACTGATCCGCGGCATCATAAACGCAGGGCTGGTGGCACCGGCACAAATAGCAGTGAGCGATATTTCAGTTGATCGCTTGGACTATTTGCGCGGCGTTTTTACAGTATCAACAAATACTGACAGCCAAGAAATTGCCAGACAATCTGATATATTGTTTTTAACGGTAAAACCCCAAGTTATCGGTGGCGTTATTGATAGCATCGCACCGGTAGTATCCAAAACTACAGTGGTGGTTTCGGTTGCCGCCGGGGTAACTATTGCCACATTCCAGGGGAAAATGCCGGGAGTACCGATTATTCGGGTTATGCCAAATACCCCTGTTGCTGTCGGTGAAGGCATGTCGGCTATGGCGCTGGGCAAGTATGCCACAAGTTCGGTAAGCGAGCCGGTTGCCCAGGTGTTTGCATCTGTCGGCAAGGTGGTAACCGTAGGTGAAGATGCTATGGACGCCGTAACCGGCTTGTCAGGCAGCGGTCCCGCATACGCTTTTGTCCTCATTGACGCGCTGACTGATGCCGGAGTCAGAGTTGGTTTTTCCCGCCAGACAGCCGTGTTGTTAGCCGCTCAAACACTCTTAGGCGCAGCCAAAATGGTGCTTGAAACAGGCGAACATCCTGCCAAACTGCGGGATATGGTTACTTCACCGGGCGGCACAGCCATTACCGGTGTTCATGTTTTGGAACAAAACGGTGTACGCGCTGCACTCATTGACGCCGTTGTCGCAGCCACTAACCGGTCCCGCGAGATGGGGAAACGGGGATGACCGAACGGGACAAAATTTTAAGATACTACCGGGCGTCAGGCGATGCCGAGTTAGCGGCCAGACTGCTGGATTTGGCAGAAATAACGCTCAAAAGCCGTAAATATAAAGTCAGTGAATTTCTGGACCCTTACGGCCAAAGCATTGCCGAAACTATCGCCGCTCATTATGACCGTCTGACAATTGAAAATAATGGTGGCTATAATGGGGCAGAACGGGTAAAAGTCGCTTTTATTGATACTGATTTTCTTGATTATTCCGGTTCAATTGATTTTGGATTAGAAGCCATTTTAATAAAATGGGACAGCCGTTATTACCATCTTTCGCATCGCGACGTGCTTGGGGCGTTAATGGGTCTGGGAATTAGACGAGAAATCCTGGGCGATATTATTATGGCCGGAGAAAAGTGCTATGTTGTGACAGATACCACAATGGCCGCTTATATAACGAAGAATCTGATCGAGGTTGGTCAAGCGACGGTGACAGTCTCTTCCGCCACACTTGACGACATTCCCGCAAAGGAAGAAAAAATCAAAGAAATCCGGGCTACAGTTGCTTCATTGCGTTTAGATGCTGTGGCAGCTTCAGGTTTTGGAACTTCCCGCACAAAAATGGCTGACGATATAGCAGCCGCCAAAATAAGAATTAATTGGCAGGAAGCCAAAAGTCCGTCGCAAACCGTTAAAGTAGGTGATGTAATCTCCATGCGCGGTCGCGGCCGGGTGGAAGTAGTCGAAGTTCCCGGACAGACAAAAAAGGGCCGGTTTAGTATTGTATTGCGGCGGTTTATGTAAATTAAAACAGGGGTGGAAAGAGATGCTTACACCGTTAGACATCCATAATAAAGAGTTTAAACGCAGCTTCCGCGGCTATAACGAGGAGGAAGTCGATGAGTTTCTAGACCGGGTTATCAAGGACTACGAAACTCTATACCGGGAAAATATTGACCTGAAAGAAACAATTGAACGCCTTAACAGCAAACTTGAGCATTATCAACATATGGAAAATACGCTTCACAGTACACTGGTCATAGCCCAGGAAACAGCCGAGGAAGTCAAACTTAACGCCAAAAAAGAAACCGAGCTCATGATTAAAGAGGCTGAAATCCGGGCGCAGAGACTGGTTGACGAAGCTTTAGCCAAAGTGCGAAAGCTGACCGGCGAGTATGAGGAACTGCACAAACAGGCGCAGATATTTCGCACTCGCTTGCGTACATTACTGCAGGCGCAAATGGAAATGCTTAACACTGCTGAAGAGGATGAAAACTAACTTTGTCTGATAGTAGCCTTGATATCAAAGAACTCCATGATGGTATTGCCTTTAAAGTTCGCATCCAACCGCGTTCAAGCAGAAACATGATTGCCGGTATCATGGGCGATGCTATTAAAATTAACCTAACTTCGCCGCCTGTTGACGGCGAAGCCAATGCTGCCTGCACCACCTTTATCGCCGGCCTGCTGAATGTGCCGAAAAGTACTGTGAGTATTATCCATGGGCAAAAGAATCGTCTAAAGATAATTAAAATAGCCGGCATTGACAAAAATAAATTTTTGACTGCTATGTCAGCCTATATTTGACTTTGTTCGTCAATAATGTATAATATATTGCGTACATGCTAATATTTTCATCAGTAATGACGGAGATTGGCCACGATGTGCGGTTTGCAGCGAACCAGGAATGGTGTAAGCCTGGTAACCCGGTCATGGCCTGACATCGCTCCTGAGCTGCGGACTGAACTAAAAGTAGGCTCCGACGCTTAACGCCCGTTATTGCGTTTTAAAGTGGCTATGTGTATAGTCAATAGGGTGGTACCACGGGAAACTGACTCTCGTCCCTTTGCGGGATGGGATTTTTTTATTTTATGGAGGTGCTAATTTTGGATTACAGTAAAACACTCAACTTGCCACAAACCGAATTTCCTATGCGCGCCAATCTCCCTGAAAGAGAACCAAAACTCTTAGAATATTGGCGCGACCAACAGATTTATCAAAAAAAGAACGCCCAAAGTCAGGGCAAACCTAAATTTGTCCTGCATGACGGCCCGCCATACGCCAACGGTAATATACATATCGGCACAGCATTGAACAAAATACTAAAGGATATTATTATTAAATATAAGTCATTACAGGGCTTTGACGCCCCTTACGTCCCCGGCTGGGACACCCACGGCCTGCCGATTGAGCATGCCGCAATTAAAATTCTCGGTTTAAACCGTCATCAGCTAAATCCGCTTGATTTGCGCCGTGAATGCAAACAATATGCGTTAAAATGCCTTGATATGCAGCGTGAAGACTTTAAACGCCTCGGAGTAAGCGGCGATTGGGAAAACCCCTATGTAACACTTTACCCTGAATATGAAGCCAAGCAGATCGAAGTGTTTGGTGAAATGGCCAAAAAAGGTTATATCTACAAAGGACTTAAGTCAGTGTACTGGTGTACCTCGTGCGAAACAGCACTGGCTGAAGCAGAGATTGAATATGCCGAGAAAAAGTCACACTCCATCTACGTTAAGTTTCCGCTGATTGATGACAAAGGCAATTTACCGGTAGGGATTGACCCTAAGAAAGTCTATGCCGTTATCTGGACGACTACGCCCTGGACGATGCCGGCCAACGTGGCCATCTGTGTTAACCCCGAGTTAGAGTACGCTTGGGTGGAAATCAATGATGAAATCTATCTGTTAGCCAGTGAATTGGTGGAAACCGTCGTCAAAACCAATAATCTGGGAGACTATAGCATTCTATCAACCATGAAAGGCGCCAACATCGAGGGTATGATATTCAGTCACCCGTTCTTTGACCGTGAGTCGCCCATTATCCTTGGCGACCATGTCACGCTGGAAGCAGGTACTGGCTGCGTTCATACTGCTCCCGGCCATGGTCAGGAAGACTTCGAGGTTAGCATGAAATACGGTCTGCCGGTTATTAATCCGGTTGACCCTACCGGTAAATTTACTGCCGAAGCCGGCAAGTTTGCCGGCTTATCCGTAACAGATGCCAACGTTCCGGTTATCAAGGAACTGGCCGCTCTTGGCCTGCTCTTAGGCAAAAGTTCCATCAAACATCAATATGCCCACTGCTGGCGCTGCAAAAACCCCATCATTTACCGGGCAACCGAGCAATGGTTTGCTTCGGTTGATGGCTTCAGAACTGAGGCACTCAATACTATTGCCAATGACGTTACATGGATTCCGGCCTGGGGCGAAGACCGCATTCATAATATGGTTGCCGACCGCCAGGACTGGTGTATCTCACGTCAGCGGGTATGGGGTTTACCCATTCCCATTTTCTACTGCACTAAGTGCAATGAACATATTATTAATGACACCACCATTCATGCTATTAAAGAAATCTTCCGCCGCGAAGGCTCTGACGCCTGGTGGGCAAGAAAGCCTGAAGAAATTCTGCCGCAAGGCTTTACCTGCCCGCATTGCGGTCACGGCGAATTCCGCAAAGAAACCGACATTATGGACGTGTGGTTTGACAGCGGGTCCAGCCATGCCGCTGTACTTGAACAGCGCTCTGAACTAAAGTGGCCGGCAGACCTCTACCTGGAAGGTAGTGACCAGCATCGTGGCTGGTTCCAGTCGTCGCTGTTAACTTCGGTTGCTACCCGGGGAACAGCACCGTACAAAGCGGTGTTGACTCACGGCTTTGTTGTCGATGGTGAAGGCCGGAAAATGTCCAAGTCCATTGGCAACACAATTTATCCGCAGGAGGTTATCAAGCAGTATGGTGCCGATATCCTCCGCCTGTGGGTAGCATCAGCCGACTATAAAGCTGACATTCGTATTTCCAACGATATTCTAAAACAATTGTCAGAAGTTTACCGGAAAATCCGCAATACGTTCCGCTACATTCTGGGCAATCTGTATGACTTTAACCCAGACACCGATAAGGTTGCTTACAACCAACTCTTAGAGATTGACCGCTGGGCGCTCATGCGGCTGGAACAAGTTCGCGCCAAAGTAACCGAGGCCTATGACGATTACGAATTCCATCTCTTATATCATACTGTACACAATTTTTGCGCCGTAGATTTGAGTGCTATTTACCTTGATATCCTAAAAGACCGCGTCTATACAGCGTTGCCTGGTTCAATTGAGCGCCGCGCCGCTCAGACAGCTATGTACGAAATCTTAGATACACTGGTAGCCGTTGTCGCACCCGTACTGACCTTTACTGCTGAAGAAGTATGGCAATATATGCCCAAGCAGCAAGGCCGGCCGGAAAGTGTGCAACTTACTAGCTGGCCGGCAGCCCGCCCGGAACATCTTGATCCTGCCCTTGAAGCAAAATGGGATAAAATTCTGGCAGTTCGTGGTGAAATTACCAAAGCTCTTGAAACGGCCCGCCGCACTAAAGTAATCGGACACTCTTTAGATGCCGCCGTCAGCCTGTATGCCGCCGGCGACGAGTTCACTGCGCTGGCAGCAATTAAAGAAGATTTAGCTACTCTCCTCATTGTATCTAATGTAACTTTGTCTGACAATTTGGAATCAGCTCCAGGTGAAGCCTATCGGTCCGAAAGTATGCAACTGGCAGTTGCTGTAGCTCCGGCCCAAGGCATCAAATGCGAACGTTGCTGGATTTACAGCCCAACAGTGAACCAAGACCAAGACCATCCGGCTCTTTGTCAACGGTGCGCTACGGTAGTAAAAAATATGTAAGCATGACAAACCGGGAGCTAATCCCGGTTTATTTCTTTGAGTTTGGGCATAATAATACTGGTGGGGGACTGTTTATATGGACAATAAAAATATTGTAAAAACCACTAAAACCGAAGAACATCAGCCCGAATTTCTCGCCAAACAGTTGGAACGACTGGTCAACCGCCTGGAAGCACTCAGAGTTGCCGATTATATGGAACTCTTGGAACGCCCGGCCAGGTTAATTTTTACAAATTTCGTAGCCGGTATTGCCCGAGGTTTAGGAATCGCTATTGGCGCCAGTTTAGTATTCGCTCTGCTACTCTCTTTCCTTAAACGGCTCATATTACTCAACATCCCAGGAATCGGCGGCTTTATTGCCGATATTCTTCAGATTATTGAAACAAGAAAAGGTACATTTTAATAGCAAGGAGGCTAACACATGACAAAAGACATCTTTGACTGCATCCGCGACAGCCACAGCATCCGCCAATTTCAACCGAAACAAATTCCCGAACCAACCTTAACCAGAATATTAGAAGCCGGCAACATGGCGCCCAGCGCCGGCAACTTGCAGCCGTGGTACTTCTTTGTCGTACAAGATGAGAGCGTTAAAAGAAAACTTGCAGAAGCTGCTTTTGACCAAGAACAAATCAGCGATGCGCCAACCGTAATTGTTGTACTTGCCGACCCCGCCCGTTCTAATGAACGTTATAGTGAACGCGGCGCTCAGCTTTATTGTCTCCAAGACACAGCAGCGGCAACTCAGAATATGTTGTTAGCCGCTGAAGGGCTCGGCATTGGCGCCTGCTGGGTAGGTGCTTTTGACGAAGCTAAAGTTGCAGAAGCCGTGGAAGCTCCGCCCCGGCTCAGGGCGGTAGCTATGATTTGTTTGGGTTATAGTGACGAACAGCCTAAAGAATACAAAGAACGGCTTGGTTTAGCTGAGGTTGTTAAATTTATTAATTAACAAGAAAGTATTAGCTTGCCCTCAAAAAAAAACAAACCGGGCGTTGCCTGCCTGGTTTGTTTACTTTTTTGCAGGAATTTTACTACTAATGTTTAATAAATAAACATATTCTCCCGGGAAATACTAATTAGGTTAAAATCGCATTAACACTATTAGCGGCACTCGAGTATTATGTAGTAAATTTTGCGCATCAGGGGGTGGTATAATGACACGTCCGGACCCTAAATACATAGCTTGGGCTAAAATTGGCGTTATAGGACTCGCTATAGCCGCTTACTTTTATTTGCCTGGTGTGCAGCAATTTGTCACTGACGGTATTACCTATCTGAGGTGTCGCAACTTTGATGGATTGCGACAGTTTATTTTATCTTATGGTATATGGGCGCCACTAACCAGCATTGCGCTCATGGCTCTACAATCAATGGTACCATTAATGCCTGGTCTTATCCTCACCATTACCAATGCCTGGATATTTGGTTGGCAGTACGGGGCACTTTACTCCTGGGCTGGTGCCCTTTTGGGTGCAACAATTGATTTTGGGATTGCCCGCTGGTATGGCCGCCCGGTAATTGAGCGCTTTGTCAGCACCAAATATTTGAACTTTACTGATATTTTTATTAAACGGCACGGCGTATTGGCTGTGTTTATCACTAGGTTAACGCCAATTATACCGTTTAAAGTAATTAGCTACGGGGCCGGACTAACGACAATTTCCTTGTTTAAATTCAGTATAGCCACCGCTATCGGCCAAACTCCGGCAATTGTACTGTATTCGATACTTGGACAAAATCTTACCCATAATCTCAAATCGGCATTAGCCATCACATCGCTTTTAATTATTTCAGGGCTGGTGACATATTATTACCGGGATAGTATTGAACGTTTTTTTCTCTTGAGCAAAGACAAGTAAACTCCAAAGCGCGGCAATAATTGCCGCGCTTCTTTACGTTTGGAAAATTTTCCGGTATCATGATATCATAGTTTACACTAATTGTATAAGGATAGGAGAGAGAGTAGATGCCGATATTATTACTAGTAACAATTGCAGCAACAATAGTCGTTGTTGACCAATGGTCTAAATATTATATTCAGGCCCATATGGCGCCAGGAATGTCAATTCCTGTACTTGACAACATATTTCACATAACATATGTGTTGAACCCGGGTGCCGCCTTTGGCATTCTGGAACACCAGCGGGATTTTTTTATTATTATAGCCCTATTTATGCTGGTGCTTGTCTGTTATTTTTTTTCGCGCATCCCGGCAACCTTTGGGCTTATGCGGCTGGGCATCAGCTTGCTGGCCGGCGGCGCAGTCGGCAACGTAATTGACAGAATACAGACCGGATATGTGATCGATTTTTTTGATTTCCGCATTTGGCCGGTCTTTAATGTGGCCGATATTGCTATCGTGACCGGTGTCGGATGTATTATTTATACCATTGTTTTTATGTCATTTCCCAGCAAAACTGGAGAAAACTCAAGATAGGGTGAAATACCGTGGAACAAAACCGGCAAATAGGCAGCATGACCTCTATAATTGAGGCGACAGACGAGGAGCAGGGCATCAGGCTTGATGTTCTGTTAACCAGACGCTTTTCCGAACTGTCCCGTTCCCATATTCAAAAACTAATTGCCGATGGCCTAGTGGCGGTTAACCAAAATCCGGCCAAAGCCAACTACAAAGCACAAGCCAAAGACATTATCGAAATAACTCTTCCCGAGGCTAAACCGGCTGAAATCATAGCTGAAGCCATCCCGCTCGATATACTCTATGAAGATGCCGATATTATTGTCATCAATAAGCCGCGCGGTATGGTAGTCCACCCGGCCGCCGGCAACTATCAAGGTACACTGGTAAATGCCCTGCTTGAACACTGCCAGGACTTGTCAGGCATCAATGGCGAGATACGCCCCGGCATCGTGCACCGTTTAGATAAAGACACTTCCGGGGTTATAGTAGCAGCCAAAAATGACCGGGCCCACATTGATTTGGCAGAACAAATCAAGAGCCGTACTGCCAGCCGTAAATATCTGGCTATAGTCCATGGCAATATTGCTGAAGAGCAGGGGATAATCAATGCTCCCATCGGACGCCATCCGGCTGACCGCAAAAAAATGGCTGTTACTTTTACCAATAGTAAAGAAGCCATAACAAGATTCCGGGTAATCGAACGGTTTGGTAACTATACCCTGGTGGAGTGCAAGCTGCAAACTGGCCGGACACACCAGATTAGAGTCCACATGCAGTATATTGGTCATCCGGTAGTGGGCGACCCGAAATATGGCCCTGAGAAAAAATATTTTGCTATTGCCGGTCAAGCACTGCATTCAGCTGAACTTTTGTTACGTCACCCTGTCACTGGCAAAGACATGGTGTTTACTGCGCCCTTGCCTCCTGATATGGTTAATATCCTAGAAAAATTACACACGATCAAAAGAGAGGGGAAATAGGAAAAATGAGTAAAGCTATTAATTTAGTTGACAAAGCCATCATTATGGATGCTCAAGCTATCAAGCGCGCGCTCACCCGGGTAGCCCACGAGATTGTCGAACGCAATAAAGGAGTGGGCGATTTAACCCTGGTTGGTATTCGAACGCGCGGTGTACCTCTGGCTCAGCGCATTGCTGAAGAGATAAAACGAATTGAAGGGATTGAGCTTCCGGTAGGAGTTTTAGATATAACACTGTATCGCGATGACTTGTCAACCCTCGCGTATCAACCAATAGTACATGAAACGCTTATTCCGTTTTCCATCAATGGCAAAAAAATAGTGCTGATTGACGATGTATTATTTACAGGACGAACAGTGCGGGCCGCTCTTGACGCCATAATCGACATTGGCCGGCCTTCTGCCATCCAGCTCGCTGTACTTATTGACCGCGGCCACCGTGAACTGCCAATTAGGGCCGACTATGTCGGCAAAAATGTGCCTACCTCCAGCAGAGAAATAGTAAGCGTGCAATTGACTTCTACAGATGATGCAGAGCAAGTAGTTATCAAGGAGTTCACTGAGGAATAAGCAGATTTTTGACAATAGATTCATCAGGTGTTACATAAACGGTGTTTTGATGGTCATAAATAACAAAACCTGGCTTCGCGCCTGAAGGCTTACGAACATAACGGCGTTTAGTATAGTCTACAGGCACGTTGGCCGACTGACGCCCTTTGCTGAAATATGCGGCCAGCTGGGCAGCCTCATTAATGGCCTGAGCGGTAATATTCCGGTGTTCAGCACGGATAATTACGTGTGAACCTGGTATATCTTTGGTGTGCAACCAAATGTCATCAGGCTGCGCCTGTTTAAAGGTGACTATATCATTTTGGCGATTATTTTTGCCGATAATAACATTAAATCCATCAGAGGTTTTAGCACTCTGCGGCAGCGACTGAGCAACAGGCAAGCGGCGCTTGTCTGTTATTTTTATGTATCCGGCGGTTATGAGTTCCTGTTTTATCTCGTTAATCTCAGCAGCAGTGTCAGTATGGCTTAACGCAACCGCAATACTTTCTAAGTAAGTAATATCTTCCTGGCATTCTTTAAGCTGAACAGTCAAATGTTCCTGCGACCGTTTGGCTTTATTATATTTTGTATAATATAGCTGTGCATTTTCCAGCGGCGACAGGGCAGGATCAAGGGAAATGACCATTTCGTGAGCTTCCGGGTCTTCACTGTAAATATCCGGCAGAGCCTGTTCAGAAACACCCCCGGTCACAATATAAAGATTAGCCATAAGAATGTCGGCACATTTTCTCAGATAATCGGCATTTTCCGCTTGAGCAAACTCTTCTGCTAAGATTGCCTGCTTCCGAGACAACTTCCCTATTTCCGCCATTAATAATTTACCGAGCAAGTCTTTTTCCGGTGAAGCTGGGCGGCCTCTAAATTTGTCGAAAAATTCCACAGCTGCACTCATATTAGGAAAATGATAGATATTGTGCTGACGCAAATGTTCTGGCAAAAAGGCAGCAATAGCCAGTGGATGATCTTGGGCTGCAATAACAACAGTAGGGTTTATCACATTATCCCGTAGGGGAGCGGCTATACTGGCGATAGCTTCAGTAAGTGCGGCTAAGTCAGCGGTATCAAGATCAGCAACACTAATGTCTGGTGAAAAACCGCCGCGCCAGGCAATCTCCCGGGCGGTGAGCGGACCAATACCAATACCGGCGGCAATAATGGCCTTACTCAGAGAACCGGCCGGAACTGACAATACCTGCGCAGCAAACTGGGATGGTTCGCTAGTTAGTATATTGAGCCGGTCCTGGCCAGGCGGGTATACATAATCTTTGCCTGGAAGCACCTGGCGGTGGCGGCTCACACTGGCGCTTACCCGTTTAATTGCGTCGATAATCACGTTATCCTGAGTCAGGATAATATTACTATGCTTACCCATTATCTCGATTACCAGCCGTTTGGTTACGATAATTCCGTGCTCGCCGCGAACATCAATATTGATATTGATAATACGGTCAAGATTGTGCTGCTCAATACTGGCAATCCGCCCATCCTCCAAGTGTTTCCTAAGCAACATGCAGAAATTGGGCGGCACAGCCGGGTTTTCGGGAGCCAAAGCCGTTATAAGAAGCTTGGGTCGCTCAGGATTGGCCGAAATCAAAAGGCGTAAGTTCTCCCCTGGCTGTCGCACCCAGATGAGGAGTGAATATGAGTCTGGTTGAAACACTTTATCAATACGCCCGCCAGATAATGCAGTATTAAGTTCACCTACCAGCGGCGCAAGAGACAATCCATCAATATTCATGGTTATACCCATTCCTTTCGCTTCGCTCAAGGCACAAAACGTGATGAAATCGTTGTGCTTTGAGCGAACTTTTTATTATTCTAAACGCACAGGGATACCAGTTAACTACAAATCACGCGGAGGTGAGTGGGCCACCTATTTGGGTGACCGCATGGTTATATGTGTAGATTGCCTTTCCAAGCACAAATAAGTGTCGCTTCGAGCACGCAGACTTATCTTTGTATAAACAACTCGTTTATCGCCAGGCAATCAGTCAATGCTGTCTATCCCTGTATATTTTAGAAAGGAGTTTCCCTATGGCTTTAAAAATTGTCTATACCATATGCTGCGGAATCGATGTCCACAAAACCTTTGTCGTGGCCTGTATCGCTTCCACTGACAGCAAAGGAGTCACTACCTACAAAAGCCATCGCTTTTCCACCTTTACTAAAGGACTGAAAGAGCTGTCACAATGGATTTGTGAAAATTTCAGTTGGGAAACGTGGTTTCGGATACCTTCGGCATAAGCTCCATGAATATCATTGACAAACTTTTGGACAATCCGCTCGATACTTCTTTTGAAACCGCTATTTACAACTCAAAAAGCGTCGAGGTCACAAACGCGCCATAATTGCCATTGCGCGAATGCTGTTAACGGCCATCTATCACATCTTGAAGAAGAAAGAACCCTATAACGCTGATTTGTATAAAAAATCGGATGTTCTTCCAGTAAACCGTGAAATCACGGTAGAACAAGCGATTTTATTGGCCAAAGCTCAGGGTTACCGTATTATGGCGGCTGCAACGTAACGATTCCAACACACATTTCCCATATTCTTCCATATAGTCATCGTTTTGATGGCTTGTTTGCTATGCCCTTCTACTTGGGTGGAGACAGCTACTAACGATTTCAGACTTTACCTCCGATGGTTTAGAAAGCTTGAGATAATTTGCCAATAGTATATCACTCCTGGCAATTAGCGGTCAAACCCGGTCTAATTTCGCTGCCGAAAGAATAACATGATTAATATAGTGAATAAAGCAAAAACACATGGTAGCGAGGTGGCTGCATGAACAGGGAAAAGTGGTATGCACGCACGCCAGATGAAGTTGTGGCATTCTGGCAAACCAACCTTTTTGACGGATTGTCTGCGTCTGAAGTCAAAAACAGGCTTGATAAATTCGGATATAATGAATTGGCCGAAAAAGAAAAAACAGCGTGGTGGAAACGATTTTTAGCGCAATTTCAAGATTTTATGGTATTGGTTCTATTGGGGGCAACGCTGATATCGGCGTTTTTAGGTGAATATGCCGATGCAATCACAATTTTAATAATTGTCCTTATGAATGCCGTACTGGGATTTATTCAGGAATACCGTGCTGAACAATCGCTGGCTGCCCTAAAAAAACTGGCGTCGCCTACAGCCAGGGTTATTAGGAATAGCATAGTGCAGCAAATTCCAGCCAGAGAACTTGTTCCTGGTGATATTTTAGTGCTGGAAGCCGGTGATAGGCTAGCTGCCGATGGCCGGCTGATTGATGTGAATAATCTTGAAGTCGAAGAAGCAGCTTTAACTGGCGAATCAACGCCGGTTCGCAAAATAGCTGATCGAAAGTTTAGTGAAGACGCGCCACTGGGTGATCGGAAAAACATGGTTTTTGCTGGTACCAGTATTGTCCGGGGCCGCGGTAAAGCAGTTGTGTGCGCCTCGGGAATGGCAACCGAAGTTGGTCATATTGCCGGTATGATTCAAGCCGCTGCTGATGAAGCTACTCCCTTGGAACGGCGGCTGGAGCATCTTGGTAAATGGTTAGTCTTGGGTTGTCTGGCTATTTGTTTAGTTGTAGTGATTACCGGCGTAGCCAAAGGTGAGTCTTTATTCTTGATGTGCATGGCCGGCATTAGCCTGGCGGTCGCTGCCATTCCGGAAGGCTTGCCGGCAATAGTGACGGTAGCGTTAGCACTTGGCGTCCAACGAATGATTAAACAGCGGGCCATTATCCGCAAGTTACCGGCTGTTGAAACTTTGGGCTGCACAACAGTGATTTGCTCGGATAAAACCGGTACACTAACACAAAATGCTATGACGGTGCGCCAAATATTTACCGACGGCAATATTTATGAAATTACCGGTGCCGGCTATGATATCAAGGGTAGTTTTTTACTTAACCAGCAGGAAGTTGATGTCAGCAAAGATAAATCTTTACAACAATGCCTCACAATCGGCGCACTCTGCAACAATAGTGTTTTAAAACACAATAATGTGACTATTACTGGGGTTTGGCGCAAAAAGAATACGAGTGGCTGGTCGATAGAAGGCGACCCGACTGAGGGCGCAATTATTGTCGCTGCCGCCAAGGCCGGCATTTGGCAGGCCGAGGCGGAAAAAACAAAAAAAAGACTGGCTGAAATACCGTTTGAGTCTGAACGCCGCCGTATGTCGGTAGTGTACCGTGATGAGAGTGATATTCATACGCTGTATACTAAAGGTGCACCTGATACCATTCTGGAACTTTGCCGCTACTATCAAACCGCTGCCGGGCCGGCTTCGCTTACTGCCGAACGTATTGCCAATATTAATCTGATTAATGAACAGATGGCTTCCCAGGCTCTCCGGGTACTGGCTGTTGCTTACCGCCGCCTGACACGCGATCAGGCGCACAACCCGGATGAATCTCTGGAAAATAACTTGGTATTTGCCGGGCTTATCGGCATGATTGACCCACCGCGCGAGGAAGTTAAATCGTCCATCGCCTTATGCCGCGAAGCCGGCATCAAAACAGTCATGATTACCGGCGATCATAAAAACACCGCTATTGCCATCGCCCAAGAGCTACAAATTTACAAAGAAAACCAGAACAGAGCAATCACCGGCAAGGAGCTTGATGCAATGAGCGAATCCGACCTTGACGCCATTGTCAATAGTATCACAGTTTATGCCCGTGTTTCTCCTGCCCACAAGCTTAGAATTGTCCGGGCACTAAAACGTCAAGGCCATATTGTAGCCATGACCGGTGACGGGGTTAACGACGCTCCCGCTATAAAAGAAGCCGATATTGGTGTGGCTATGGGACTTACCGGCACAGACGTAACCAAAGAGGCCTCAGCCATGGTTTTAGCCGACGACAACTTCGCCACTATTGTGGCGGCAGTGGAAGAAGGCCGGGGCATCTACGAAAATATCAGGAAATTTATACGGTATCTGTTATCCTGTAATATTGGCGAAGTTCTCACAATGTTTTTAGCTGCACTGCTCGGGTTACCCATGCCGCTGCTGCCGGTGCAAATACTCTGGGTTAATCTTGTTACCGACGGACTGCCGGCAATGGCTCTCGGAATTGACCCAAACGACCCTAATATTATGCGTCGACCACCCCGTCCCCCCGGAGAAAGTGTTTTTTCCCGTGGTTTAAGCCGGAAAATTATCGGTCGCGGTATTCAAATTGGCTTAAGCACACTTTTTGTCTTTAATGTGGTATACTATTTTCAGAATGATTTGGCTCTGGCACGGACAGCCGCTTTTGCAACCCTGGTATATTGCCAAATGTTCCATGTATTTGACTGCCGTTCGGAAACATCGACTATTTTTGAACTTAAGTTTACCAGCAATAAATATTTGCTTATGGCTGTTATTTTTTCAACCATTATGCAATTGTCAGTCATGTACATTCCGTTCCTGAGTTCAATTTTTTCTACGGTGCCGTTATCCCTGGGTAACTGGGCACTTATCCTCACGGTCTCCGGCTGGACGCTTATAGTAAATGCTTTTAAACATTTATTCACACACCGTCCTGCTCGCCGTGCAGCCTTGCCGCAAAACCGGTAAATCAAAATACCTTAGGGGGAATATTATGCAGTTTTCAAAATGGCATGGATTAGGCAATGATTTTGTAATTGTAAACGGAATGAAAGAACATTTTTCCGACTATCGTCAACAAGCGTTAGCGGTATGTGACCGCAACTTTGGAATTGGCGCCGACGGCCTGGTGATCATTCTGCCGTCAGACATAGCGGACTTTAAAATGCGTATATTTAATTCTGATGGCAGTGAAGCCGATATGTGCGGCAACGCTACCCGTTGTGTCGCGCGTTATTTGTATGAAACCGGCCTGACTGCTAAAACAGCCATGACTTTAGATACATTGGCGGGGATAATCAAACCTGAGCTCATTTTTGAGAACGGTAAGCTGGCAACAGTGAAAGTTGATATGGGACAGCCGCGGCTAAAACGGGGAGAAACCCCTATGGCAGGCAACCCGGAAGAACATGCAATCCATGTACCACTTGAGGTAAACGGAAAAACTTATTTCGTGACTTGCCTATCTATGGGCAACCCGCACTGCGTCATCTTTGTCGATGATGTAGCTACTATAGATCTGCCGGTTATTGGACCCAAAATCGAAACTCATAGTTTATTTCCTAAAAAGACCAATGTTGAATTTATTCAGGTAATTGACGCTCATACCCTAAGAATGCGTGTATGGGAACGCGGCGCAGGTATTACCAAAGCCTGCGGTACCGGCGCTAGCGCCGCACTGGTGGCAGCTGTTTTGAACGGCCATACCGGTCGCAAGGCTACTGTCAAACTGGATGGCGGCAACCTGTTCATTGAATGGGCTGATAACAATCACATTTATAAATCCGGTCCGGCCGTCGAAGTCTTCAGGGGCGAATATCTGCTGTAAAATTTTTACCGGCTCGCGCTAGAGCCGGTCTTTTGTTAGAATTATTAGAGTTAAAAAAAGGATTTTTATATTTTAAGGTCTAATAATTATACGCCAGGACATATTGAGTCGGAGGTGTTAGGGTGAAATTTCTCGCCGGTATCCTTAGCCTGATACTCCTGTTATCAATTCCCTGCCCCGCCGGGGCGATATCTTTGGTAAACAAAGAAGTAATCTTAGAAGCTCAAAATTATGGCGTTAAGCGCAAGCAATTAGCGCTTACTGATTTTCTTACGCCGTGGCTTGCTTATGAAGAAAAGGCTCCCGTCCTTAATGAAACTACTGAACGAGCCTACGTGTACACACCTTTTTTGCTGATAGCAAACGACGCCAGGGACAAAGCAAGGAGCAAACAACCTGTTCAGCTTGCCGATAGCGAAAAAATACTGGCTGATTATGCCGGTTGCCTTGTTTTTAGCATAATAATCAACGGCGATAATCAGAACTTTGCTGACAATATTCAAGTAATGATTAAGCAAGATAAAAAAGTAATTAAACCCTACCATGCAGTGACTAATCCGCCAGTGCAGACACCGTGGTTTCCGAATGAACCACAGTTTGCCGCTCATTCCTATTTTTATTTTGCAGATAAGGATATAGCCTTAGACAAGGCCATTATGCTGGTGGTAACCGCTAAAGATAAGCGGGAGCGCCGCTTTTACTTTGACTTAACGAATTTTAAATAATAACTCACGAAAAATGGAGTATATCTCCATTTTTGCTTTTTTCAAAAAAGGGATTTAGTATGAATAAAGCGAAGTAACTGTAAAAATCCATGGTTAAAATCGTATTATCAGTCAATAATAACTTACGCAAAGGAAGGTGCAGTTTTCGTGCTCAAAAGTATGACCGGATTTGGCCGGGGTGAATATATTGATTCGGCTTACCGTATTGTCGTTGAGATTAAAGCGGTAAATCACCGATATAATGAAATTGTTATCCGTATGCCCAAGACGCTCGGCAGCCTGGAAGATAAGGTCCGCCGCAGCATCGCCAATACAATTCAACGCGGGCGGGTAGATGCGTTCATAACTGTTGATGAATACGGCGAAAAGAAACGGACAGTAAGGGTTGACAAAGAACTGGCAATAGCTTACCATAATGCAATGAGAGAATTAGCAGGTCTTTTGGAGATGCCTTCCAGTGATAATATTTACCATATCTCCAAATACCCGGATGTTTTTAAGGTAGAGGAAGTACCCGAAGATGTTGAGAAGTTGTGGCCTAAATTGGCTGCTGCCATCGAATCAGCAGTAGCCAACCTTATGAAAATGCGTGAAACCGAAGGCGCCAATATTGAACGCGATCTCTTAGAGCGGGTTGATAAATTACATACATATATCAATACTATTGAAGAAAGAGCGCCACAGATTCTTGTTGAATACCGGGAAAAAATCTTGAGCCGGATGCGGGAATTGTTATCCTCGATAGGCGCAGAGCCGGATGAAGTCAGACTGTTGCAGGAAACCGCAATATTTGCCGACAGAACCAATTTTACTGAAGAAATAGTCAGACTAAAAAGCCATTTATCCCAGTTTAAAACAGCAGTAAAATCTCCGGAAGCCGTAGGACGAAAACTTGATTTTATCGTGCAAGAAGTAAACCGGGAAACTAATACTATTGCCTCTAAGGCAAATGATGTTGCTATCGCCAATATAGTCGTCGAAATTAAAAGTGAAATTGAGAAGGTCAGAGAGCAAATCCAAAACATAGAGTAATATAGGAGCTTTACGCCAGGATAGCCTATAAACTTATAGGAGGAGTCTTAATGGAGATTAAATTGATTAATATTGGCTTTGGCAATATTGTATCAGCTAACCGGATTATTTCTATTGTCAGCCCTGAATCAGCACCGATCAAACGGATTATTCAGGAAGCGCGTGACCGGGGCATGCTCATTGACGCTACATACGGACGCCGGACCCGCGCCGTAATCATTACCGACAGCGACCATGTCATCTTGTCGGCAGTGCAACCCGAAACCGTGGCCCATCGGTTAACCAGCAAAGACACTAATGATGATACTGCCGAATAAAAACTCTGAAAGGAGATAGACTATGGCGCAGCAAGGAATATTAATCGTAGTTTCCGGTCCTTCGGGTACCGGCAAAGGGACAATTTGCCGCGAATTGCTGCGCAGCAATCCCTATCTGAAATATTCCATATCAGCTACTACCCGTAAGCCCCGGACTGGTGAAGTTGACGGGATAAATTATTTATTTATCGCCAAAGACCAGTTTAAAACTATGATCGAAAAAGATGAATTACTGGAGTGGGCGGAAGTATACGGTAATTTTTACGGTACACCGTGCCGTTATGTGCTTGACCAGCTAAACAACGGGCAGGATGTTGTGCTGGAGATTGATACCCAGGGAGCCATGAAAATAAAAGATAAATTTCCCCAGGGTGTTTTTATATATATAATCCCGCCATCGCTTGATGAACTGGCTGACCGGATTTATAAACGCGGCACCGATAGTCTGGAATCAATCAAACAACGGCTGAGTTGTGTCAGTAACGAGCTTGTTCAGGCACGTAACTACCAATATCTTGTATTAAATGATGAAGTACCTAAAGCTGTACAGAAAATTGAAGCCATCATCGCGGCCGAAAAATGTCGCTCAGAACGCAATATTGATTTAATTAACAGCCTTTGCCATGCGAATTATACGTGTGAGCAACACCGGGAACAGCCAAATATATAGGCAAGGGGGGAGACGTTATGATTCATCCATCTTTAGATGTCTTAGTACAAAAAGTTGACAGTAAATACACACTAGTAGTACTTGCCGCAAAACGCGCGCGCGAAATTATGGACGGACAGCAGCCGTTGACTGACAGCAAGTCCAATAAACCAGTAACGATTGCCCTGGAAGAGATAGCCAAAGATAAGATTACTTATGAACGTACAAAAACCGGAATTAAATAGGAGGCAAGAATGTCTTCAATCCAAAACATTGTTATGGGAGTTTCCGGCGGTATCGCCGCTTACAAAGCGGTTGACATTGTCAGCCGCTTAAAAAAAGCTGGTTTCAATGTCCATGTTATAATGACTAAAGCCGCCGCTCAATTTGTCACACCGCTTACTTTCCGCGAAATTAGCGGCAACCCGGTAGTGACTGATATGTGGAAAGAGCCCGCAACCTGGAATGTGCAACATATTGCGCTGGCTACTCGCGCTGATTTATTTCTTATTGCTCCGGCCACTGCCAATATTATTGGTAAAATTGCCAACGGCATTGCCGATGATATGCTTTCTACCACCGTTATGGCCACGGCAGCGCCAGTAGTAATTGCTCCCGCCATGAACGCCAATATGTATTTAAACCCAATAACCCAGCAGAACTTAGCAAAATTACGGGAATTAGGGTATTATATCATTGAACCTGATTCAGGCATGTTGGCCTGTGGCATTGAGGGACCGGGAAGGTTACCTGAACCAGCCGCCATTGTTGAAAAAGTAATAGCGCACATGCGTGTCGGCCAACAACTATCCGGAAAAAGAATAATAGTGACAGCTGCCGGTACACGTGAGCCAATTGATCCGGTAAGATATATCGGTAACCGCTCAAGCGGCAAAATGGGATATGCTTTAGCCCGCGCAGCCGCAATGCGAGGAGCTCAGGTAACATTGATATCCGGGCCGTCGAGCTTACCAAACCCGCCAGGAATCATAGTTAAAAGAGTCGAAACAACTGCTGAGATGCGTGAGGCTGTTTTAGCCGAATTTGACACTGTTGATGTCGTAATAAAAGCTGCTGCTGTGGCAGACTACCGTCCTGCGCTGATTGCCGGACAAAAAATAAAGAAGGATGATGACAACTTAACCATAAACCTTGTCAAAAATCCAGACATCTTGTACGAATTGGGTCAGCGGAAGAAGCACCAGCTATTGATAGGCTTTGCGGCTGAGACAAATGAGCTTCTGGCTTACGCCCGGGAAAAACTGACCAAGAAGAATCTCGATATGGTCGTTGCCAATGATGTCACACTACCTGGCGCCGGCTTTAATATTGATACCAATATTGTAAAGATAATACATAAAGATGGCCAAGTGGATGAACTGCCTGAACTCACCAAGGCTCAGGTAGCCGAAATAATACTAGACAAAATTTATACTTTATTGACAAAATCTACTTGATTTTTTTTTATAATTCGATTAGAATTTTTTTGGTGTGAAAATTGCATATGCTATACTCATCAAGAGTTGGTGGAGGGACTGGCCCGATGAAACCGCGGCAACCATTTGGTTATTTATAGACCAAAACGGTGCCAATTCCGGCGGCAAAACCGTAAGATGGGAGTGAAAATCACGCCTCCCTTGCGGGGGTTTTTCTTTTTTAGCACGTAAACTAGGAGGGATAGTAACAATGGAGAAAAAACGTGTACTATTTACATCTGAATCAGTTACTGAAGGCCATCCTGATAAGATTGCCGACCAAATTTCCGACAGTGTGCTTGACGCTATTTTAGCCCATGACCCTTTGGCCCGCGTAGCCTGTGAAACGCTGGTGACAACCGGTATTGTGCATGTAGTGGGTGAGATTACCACGAACTGCTATGTAGATATTCCTAAAATTGTTCGCGAAACCATTAAAGAAATTGGTTATACCCGCGCTAAATACGGTTTTGACAGTGAGACCTGTGGGGTATTGACTTCGATTGACGAACAGTCGCCTGATATTGCCCTGGGAGTAGATAAGGCTTTAGAAGCCAAACAAGGCGAAATGGACACTATCGAAGCTATTGGCGCCGGTGACCAAGGGATGATGTTTGGTTATGCTACTAATGAAACGCCGGAGTATATGCCGCTGCCGATCGCACTGGCCCATAAACTGGCTCGCCGTTTATCAGAAGTCCGTAAAAACGGTGACCTCGGCTACTTGCGACCGGACGGCAAAACCCAGGTCACTGTTGAATACGAAGACGGCAAACCGGTACGCATTGATACAATTGTCGTCTCTACCCAGCATAGCCCGGAAGTTGATCGTGAAACCATTGAAAAAGATCTTATTGCTAAAGTCGTTGTACCTATCGTTCCGGGTGAGTTATTAGATGCCAAAACCAAATATTACATTAACCCGACCGGACGATTCGTAGTAGGCGGCCCGCAGGGTGACGCCGGTTTGACCGGACGTAAGATTATTGTTGATACTTATGGCGGTATGGCCCGTCATGGCGGCGGCGCTTTTTCCGGTAAAGATCCAACAAAAGTTGACCGTTCAGCTGCTTATGCTGCCCGCTATGTTGCCAAAAATGTGGTTGCGGCCGGCTTAGCCGATAAATGCGAAATCCAACTTGCCTATGCTATCGGAATTGCCCGTCCTGTGTCTGTTATGGTTGAAACTTTTGGTACGGCAAAGGTTGCTGAAACCAAAATTGTTGAGCTTATTAACAAACACTTTGACCTCAGACCAGCCGGTATTATCAAATCGCTTGATCTTAGACGTCCAATCTACCGGCAGACTGCTGCCTATGGTCATTTCGGCCGTACTGATGTAGACTTACCGTGGGAACATACTGACAAGGCCGATATTTTGCGGAAAGAGGCTAACATTTAAGGATACGTCTAAGGATACGTCGGCCAAATAAGCACTTATTAATTAGTGGCCAATGGTAATACTAACATTGCTGGACACTCAATTCAGTAAAAAGGAGGTATTCTGTTGGCTACACAAAAAAATACCAAACATTCCGTTTACCGTGTGGGCGGCCTCAAAGGCGATCATTGCCGGGATCGTATTGAGCATACGTTGTCCCACCTTCATGGTGTCTCATCAGTCAAGGTGGACTTGGCGTCTAAACAAGTTTCCGTCAGTCACGACGAAGCAGTAACTCCTAGCGGATATATTGAAGAAACCTTACAATCGCTTGGCTACTCAATTCAGGGTTAGGAGTTGTAGATGATGAAGCTCCATTTTTCTCCATTAAAAAAGCGCCGGATTAAACGTTTTTTTAAACGTTTGCCTATGGATACCGGGCTTGATTGGGAAATGGCCGCTAATTACCCCGAAAAACCGGTAGCAGGTATTTGACATTCAAAAGCGAATATATACTCTAGTCAATAAGGGGACTGATTAGTCCCCTTATCTTTATCCGATAATAAGTGGTGAAAATATGTCAAATACAGCGCAAGTAATTGTTAATATTCCGGCCCGCACCATTGATAAACCGTTCTCCTATGTCATTCCTGCCCATCTGGCTCATGTCGATGTGGGCTGGCGGGTGCTGGTACCGTTCGGAAACCGGAACATCGAAGCTTTTGTTATTGGCTTAGAAGCCGAAAACCCGGAAGGCTTAAAATCTATTCTTGACATTTTGGATGATTATCCTTGGTTTGATAACAATATGCTGGCCACAGCCAAATGGGTAAGCGAGTATTATTTATGCTCGTTGGCAGAAGCAATGCGACTATTTATTCCTGGTCACACGGGAATAAAAACCGAAAAATATTATCAGGCTCCCGACTCGGCAGATCTGGAACAGGCAGCCGTGGTATTGGCCAGTAAACCGGAAGAATACCGTACAGTGTTATCGTATATATATGAAAATGGTCCTGTTAATCTTACCCATCTGCGTAAACTGACAGGCAATATTGATGTTATACTCAAATTCTTTTTGCAGCGCAACTTAATTGTTCCGGTTAATACAGTGACGAAACGCGGCCGACCCAGTTATAAAACAATAGTTAATCTGGCGGTCAGCAGGGAAGTTGCTGCCCACGCCGAACAAACACTGCTCAAAACTAAACCGGCCCAACGTCGTCTATTAGCAGAACTGCTTTACCACCAACAGTTAGATACCACCCAAATACGCCGCTTAAATATTTCTCAGAATGCTGTGAAACAACTAATAGCAACAGGTCTGATAACGCCACGAAGCGTCCCCGTTATACGTAACAGCTATTCAAAAACAGTCACAAATTATCAAAACATTATGTTGACATCAGAACAACAAGCGGCACTTAGTTTAATTATTCCCGCAATTAAAGACAGCCATCAAAAATCCTTTTTAATTCACGGCGTCACGGGCAGCGGCAAAACTCAGGTTTATATCGAGGCGGTAGCGGCAGCACGTCAGCTTGGCCGGCAAGCTATAATACTGGTACCGGAAATTGCGTTAACCAGCCAAATTGTTTCCCGGTTTCGGGCAGCGTTCGGCGATGATATAGTTGTCATGCACAGCAAACTCTCGGTAGGGGAAAGGCATGATGCTTGGCGCCGCCTGCGCGCGGGAGAAGCCGGTATTGTTATCGGAGCACGTTCGGCCTTGTTTGCGCCAGTAAGCAATCTCGGAATAATAATAATTGATGAGGAACATGAGTTTACATACAAACAGGAAGAATCTCCCCGTTACCATGCCCGTGAAGTGGCGCTGATACGGGCCAAACTGTCGGGGAGTATAGTTATTCTGGGCAGCGCCACGCCCGCAATCGAGACATATTATGAGGCTCTTACGGGAAAACACACGCTGATTACCATGCAAAAGCGGGTTGACGATGCTCCCATGCCGCCTGTTACTGTTGTTGATATGCGCGAGGAATTGGCAAAAGGCCGCCGCAGTGTTATTTCTGAGGCCCTGCAAGAAATGCTTACCCAAGTCTTAGCCCGGAAAGAACAGGCTGTCATTTTGCTTAACCGCCGGGGCTATTCAACTTTTGTCCTTTGCCGCGAATGCGGGCATGTGTTAAAATGCCGCCATTGCGATATTGCTTTAGTGTACCACGCATCTGCTAATACTTTACGCTGTCATTATTGCCAGGAGCGGCACGCTGTGCCTGATACCTGCCCTGAATGCGGCAGCCGGTATATCCGTTATTTTGGCACAGGCACAGAGAAGGTGGAAGAAGCGCTTGCCACGCTATTCCCGGCCGCAAGAATTGTCCGCATGGATCAAGATACCACAGGCGCTAAAATGGCCCATGACAAAATATTATCAGCTTTCGCCGCCGGGGATTATGATATCCTTTTAGGTACCCAAATGGTGGCCAAAGGCCATGACATTCCTAATGTAACAGCGGTTGGTATTATTTCTGCTGACACTGCTCTTAACTTGCCTGATTTCCGGGCAGCCGAAAAAACATTTTCCCTGCTTACTCAGGCTGCCGGCCGGGCTGGCCGTGGCGTAAAGGCAGGACGGGTGATAATGCAGACTTACAATCCGGAACATTATGCCATTACTGCTGGTGCAGATCATAACTATCAAGGCTTCTATCAGAGTGAAATACAGTTTCGCCACCAGTTAAACTATCCCCCATATACAAAATTAATAAAAATTACCGTTCAGTCCGGCAATGAAGCTGGCGTTCACCACTCTGCCAGTCAGCTGGCAGCCCAACTTAATCAGTTACTTACAGCAACCGGGACATTAATTATAGGTCCTTTTCCAGCGTCAATTAATAAAATTAAAGATATTTTCCGGGTTAATATTATAATCAAAACTCATGATCTAAGCGGTGCAAGAAAGTGTATATCGGCTCTCGGCATTGCTAACCGCAAAGATATAATAATCGACATTGACCCGGTAAATGTTCTCTAGTTTGCCTAAATACTTTTCATGGCAGGATAAACTGTGGTAAAATTTTTCACAGATAGAGGAGGTATATCAAAATGGCAGTAATGGAAATAAAAAAGGCGGGCGATACAGTACTCAAAGAAATCGCCGCACCAGTTGATAAAATTGATCGTAAAATCAAACAATTGCTTGACAATATGGCTGAAACCATGTATGCGGCCGACGGAGTAGGACTGGCAGCACCACAAGTCGGCGTATCGCTAAGACTAGTGGTAATTGATATCGGCGAAGGTCTGATCGAGCTAATTAATCCTGAAATTATCGCCAGTGAAGGCTGCGAGAGTGGTAACGAAGGCTGCTTAAGCGTACCAGGTATGTACGGTGAAGTTGAAAGATACGCTACTGTCACTGTTGAAGCATTGAACCGAAACGGCAAGAAAATCCGGATTACCGGTTCCGGCCTATTGTCCAGGGCGCTACAGCATGAGATCGATCACCTTAATGGCATTCTGTTCATCGAATTGGCAAAAACCATACACAAGGGGTAATCTTTTTAATGGAAAAACTACGTACAATATTTATGGGAACGCCTGATTTTGCTGTTCCCTGCCTTGATATGCTGGTAACAGAAGGGTATCAGGTGGCGGCCGTTGTTACCCAGCCTGACCGCCCTAAAGGCCGCGGCCAAAAGTTAGCTTACTCCCCGGTCAAGGAAGCGGCAATAGCTTACAGTCTGCCGGTACTTCAGCCAACCAGTCTTAAAGATGATGATTTCTATAGCCAGATCAAGACGTTAAAACCTGATACAATTATTGTAGTGGCTTTCGGCCAGTTTTTACCCAAAAGACTGCTTGATTTACCACCTCTTGGTTGTATTAATGTACACGCGTCACTGTTACCCAAATACCGTGGTTCAGCGCCAATTCACTGGGCAATAATTAACGGGGAAACCACCACCGGTATTACTACCATGTATATGGATGTTGGTATGGATACCGGCGATATGATCTTAAAGGCCGAAATCCCAATTCTGCCGACAGATACTACAGGCAGTCTGCACGATAAATTAAAAGACTTAGGTGCTACCGTATTATCAGAAACTCTAAGAAAGCTGTCTACCGGACAGGTGCCCCGCCAGCCACAGAATGAGACTGAAGCTACTTATGCCCGAATGCTTAATCGTGAAACTGAGCGCATTGACTGGCATCAGCCGGCAACGACCATTCATAACTTAGTGCGCGGACTAAACCCTTGGCCGGTAGCGTACTGCAAGTACCAAAATAAATCATGGAAAATCTGGCAGACTAAAGTGTATAACGAGTTTGAGGTTTGTTCAAAACCTGGCCGGATTGCCCAGATAACCAAAGAGGGAATTATTGTAGAAACCGGCAAAGGAACAATTGAAGTACTGGAAGTACAGCCTGAATCCAAACGGCGGATGAGGGCTGGTGAGTGTGTTTGCGGCTATTGCCTGTCAGTAGGCGACATGTTTGAATAGAAGGTGGCATAATATGATTGACGTAGTACCGCGCCCCCGTAAACGTTTATTTTTGACATTAATTCTCATCAGTCTGGCAATCACAGCCCTGTCTAGCTATGGACTATGGATAGTCAGTCAACCAGGCCTTACAAATATCAGCAGCTATCTACCAATGATATTAGGAACACTTTTAGCAGCTCTCATCCTAGCGGTAGCCAGCGGTGTCTCAGGGATAATCTTAGCCATCCTTGGGTTTCCCACTCTCGGTATTTTTCAGGGGCTGGCGTGGTCAGCTGTCAATCTGTTATTCCCCATGGCCATATGCGTGGGCAAGTTGTTCGACTTTGACAAAGAGCGGGTTGAACGTTCCTTTATTGAAGTGAGCAACCACTTAATCAGGCAAAAGCATATAACGGTCAATCCCAATAAATTGCTGATACTTACGCCGCATTGTATGCAACAGGAAACTTGCCCCCATAAAATAACGCGCGATGTTTCCAACTGCCGCCGCTGCGGTAATTGTCAGATAGGCGATTTGTCTAAGCTGGCTGATAATTATGGCGTTCATTTAGCAATTGTAACCGGCGGTACACTAGCCCGAAGAGTCGTCAAAACCATTCGCCCCCAAGCGGTACTGGCCATTGCGTGTGAACGCGATCTGACCAGCGGCATTCAGGATGTTTTTCCGCTTCCGGTTATTGGCGTACTTAATGAAAGGCCTTTCGGTCCTTGCTGTAACACGCGCGTTGACCTTGATAAGGTCGAGCAGGCCATACTAAGTTTTTTACCTAAGGATAACCCAAGAAAAGTTAAAGACGGTGGCATCCAATGACTGCAAAAAAATTCGACGCCAGAGAAGTTGCGCTAAAAGTTATTAATGATGTTGAAATTAGCGGCGCCTATGCCAATATCGCTCTGGCGCAAGAGATAACCCGCCGGGGCGCACAAGGACAGCTTTCCGAGCAAGACCGGCGGTTTATAACCGAATTGGTATATGGTACGATAAAATGTGGCGCTACTTTGGACTGGATGCTCAGTCATTACCTGAGCCGACCTCTTGCTAAAGTGGCGCCTGTTATTAGAAATATATTGCGGCTAGGTATCTATCAACTGTTTTTTCTCGAAAAAGTACCAGTTTCAGCAGCCTGCAACCAAGCTGTAGAGTTAACGAAGAAATATGGGCATGCCGGTACTGTAAAATTTGTCAACGGCGTCCTAAGAAACGCCGCCCGCAGCCCGGAAAAAATTGTTTATCCAGACAGGGATAAGCAACCTGTAAAATACTTGGCCCTCAAATACTTTCACCCTGAATGGCTGGTAGACCGGTGGGTTAAGCGACTGGGTGCATCAACTTGTGAACAATTGTGTCAGGCTAACAATGTTACACCGCCGCTGTCAGTTCGCACCAATACCGTTAAAATTACCAGGGATGAACTAATAAACCGGTTAACAGCCGAAGGTGTAACATGCCAAGCTTCGTCTTGGACGCCTGAAGGCATAATATGTTATGAACATCCGGGGCTGGGATGGCTTAAATCACTTCAGGAAGGATTATTTCAAATACAGGATGAGAGCTCCATGCTGGTTGCCCATATCCTTGATCCTCAGCCGGGCGAATTTATCATTGATGCCTGCGGCGCGCCAGGCGGAAAGACAACTCATATTGCCAGCTTGATGAATAATACCGGACAAGTATTGTCAACTGATATTTATGAGCATAAACTGGCAATTACTCGCGAAAACGCCAGACGGCTTGGTCTGAATATAATTGAGACCAAAACGCTTGACGCCGTACACTTGGGACATACATATCCTTCCAAGGCAGACAGAGTGCTGGTTGACGCGCCATGCTCCGGTCTCGGAGTCCTGAGGCGCAAACCTGATTCCCGCTGGCGTAAATCTATTGAAATATTAGATGATTTGCCTAAGTTGCAAGCGGCTATTCTAGTGAGCGCGGCCCAGTGCGTCAAGCGGGGCGGTGTGCTGGTCTACAGCACTTGCACTACCGAACCCGCAGAGAACCAAGACATTGTAAATAGTTTTCTTAGCTCACATCCTGAATTTGTGCTGGATTCAGCCGGCCAGTACCTGCCGGGGAACAAGCGATCTGACACTATGCTCCAGCTTTGGCCGCATATTGATAAAGTAGATGGTTTTTTCATTACCCGTATGACACGGCAAAAGTAAGGTGGTGACAAGATGCAACCTGAAGAAGGTAAATTTGAATTATTCGGCTTGTTTGCACCCGAAATTGCCAGTGTGATACAACCGCTTGGATTACAGCAATACCGTGGCAAACAAATCGCCGAGTGGATATATCGTCATGGTGTGCGGGATTTTAATGCTATGACCAATCTATCAAAAGAACAACGTGTTGCGCTTGAACGCCGGTTTACTATTATTAAACCTGTACTAAAAGTCGAGCAACATTCAAGCGATGGCCGTACAAGCAAATTTTTACTGGCATTTGCTGACGGTATGGCAGTTGAAACTGTCCTCATGCGCCAGCCTTACGGAAACAGTGTCTGTATATCTACCCAGGTTGGCTGCGCCATGGGCTGTTCTTTTTGCGCGTCGACTTTAGGTGGTCTGGCACGAAACCTTACTGCCGGTGAAATTTTGGCTGAAGTGCTCTATGTAGCTGAACTATTAAAGGCCGAAGGAAAAAAAGTTGACTCCATTGTTATTATGGGTTCAGGTGAGCCATTGGCTAATTACGACAATGTACTAAAATTCATTCGTCTTATTCATGAACCGTATTGTCTGAATTTAAGTTATCGCAGCATAACTCTGTCGACTTCAGGATTGATTCCAGAGATTGACCGGTTAACCGGCGAAGGTCTGCCAATCACTTTGTCCATATCTTTACATGCGCCTAACAATGATCTACGTTCAAAACTAATGCCTATCAATAAACGTTACCCATTGGAACAATTGCTCACCGCCGTCGATAAATATGCTACAACTAACGGCCGGCGTGTTACCTATGAGTATACCTTAATTGCCGGTATCAACGACCAACCGGTCCATGCCAGGGAATTGACGGCAATCCTCCGGGGACGGCTGGCCAATGTCAATCTCATTCCCATTAATCCAGTGCCTGAACGCGGCCTGCTCCGCCCGAACGCGGCCGACATTACCAGATTTGAACAAATTTTAAAACAAGGACACGTAAATGTCACTGTCCGAAGGGAAATGGGAGTCGATATTGACGCCGCTTGCGGACAGCTACGCTACAAAGTTTTGTCAAAAATCAATGGTTAATTTTGACTAGATTGGTAATATCGCGTATAATAAGATGAGATTTGACTTGTGCCAATTTGTTTTGTATGATCGAAAAAAGTCTGGCCAATTTAGCGGGAGTGTTAAAGTTGAGGTTTGTCCGCGATATAGAGAATTTTTTTGAAAAATATATTGAAGATTTTTTTAATAAGCAATTTGCCAGCGGCTTACAGCCGGTGGAAATTGCCAAACGTTTAGCTCGGGAAATGGAAGACGAACGTATGGTTGGCGTTTCCCATGTATATGTTCCAAACCATTATGTAGTATATATCAACCGCGAAGACTATGACCGGCTGGAACCTTACGCATTGGCGGTATGCGGTGAACTGTCAGCATACCTAATCGAAGAGAGCAAACGAAGAGGTTATACTATTGCCGGTAGTCCCCAAGTCGAACTCTTTGCTGACGAAAAATTAGCCAAGCAAGACTTTAGGATTACGTCAAGTTTTACTGAAGCTCCCCATGACATAAGTTTAAACCAATGTGAAGACAGCGCCAATGCAAATGATACGAGAGTATTTGATAAGTTAGACCCGTCACTGCTGCTTGGCCGCCCGCAACAACAGTTGTTGCACGGCTTGCTTACAGTTGTTGCCGGCCTGGACACTGGCCTAAAGGTTGACTTCACAACCAACCGAATAAACATTGGCCGACGCAATACGAATGAGCTCCCCCTGACTGATATGAATACCTCGCGTCTGCATGCTTATATTGTTTACGAAGATAACTGTCATATTATTCACGATGCTAAAAGCCTTAATGGCACTTATGTCGATGGACACCGCATTACTCATAAGCAACTGAAAAGCGGCGACCGAATAAAAGTAGGTAACACCGTTATCTTATACGAGGTGAAATAGATTGCCGGGCAAAATGCAGGTACTCAATGCCATTGTAATATCCTTGCAGTATAGCCTAGTAATACTGCTCTATTACTTTTTATACCGTGTTGTTAAAATAGCGGTTCAGGACTTGAGCAAGCTTGTATCTGATGAACCGCAGGCACAATTATTTAGTCAGCAGCAACAGCCGCATGGCAGCGTTAATTCTGACCAGCCTAAACTAGTAGTTGTCGATGACAGACAATCGCCACTTACTCAAGCTGTTTTTATAATTGCGGATAGTTTGTCCATCGGGCGTGGTCAAGATAACGATTTAGTAATAAATGATACTTATGTTTCTCATGAGCATGCCTGCATATCTAAATCGAAACATAATTACTTATTAGCTGATTTAAACAGTACTAACGGCACTCTGCTCAATGGCCAACGGATTGAAGAAGAGACTGCTCTAACTGACGGCGATGTAATTCAAATCGGGGCGGTTACTCTTAAGTTTGAGAGGTGACTTCTATGCTGGCATTTGCACAGTCGGACATTGGTATGGTACGCAAAACCAATGAAGATAGTTATATTTTTTTGCCACCGCACCTGTTTGTAGTTGCCGATGGCATGGGCGGACATGTTGCGGGAGAGATTGCCAGCAACTTAGGAGCCAATACTATCCTTGAATATATAAAACACTATAGCCAACAATCAAATTGGGAACAAGTTCTAAAAGAAGCAATTATCCATGCTAATAAAATCATTTATCAAATGGCTCAGTGCAAAAGCGAGTGCCTGGGTATGGGCACTACTATAACAGCAATCTATATTGACGGACCGGAAGTACACTGGGGACACGTAGGCGATAGCCGGCTTTATTTGATTAGAGATAACAAACTTCATCAAGTAACCAGTGATCATTCTTTAGTCTGGGAACTGGTTCAAAGTGGTAGTATAACATTTGCCGAAGCTCAGGGCCATCCGCACCGTAATATTTTGACAAGAGCAGTAGGCACCAGTGAAACAATTTGTGTTGATTCCGGCAGCCTGGCTTGGCAGGTTGGCGATAGTCTGCTACTGTGTACTGACGGGTTAACCAATATGTTGACTGAAGAAGATATATTAACGATCTGCCTAAAACCGGAAAGCCCGCAGACTATTGTCACCCAGCTTATAAACCAGGCTAATGCAGCTGGCGGCTATGATAATATTACTGCAATTATCGTGCAATACAGGGATTAGGTTATGAATCAGACAAGATTAACCGAATTTAGTCTATTACTTATTGCCGGCCTAGTATTGTTAAATGGTTTTTTAGCGGTCATGTTAGCAAGTAATCAGTTTAATTATCAAAGTCTTAGCATTGTAGTCGGTTTAATCATTGGGTGGATGGTCATTTCGCTCTTTGTCCGGCGTTCGCTGTCAACCGCAGACCCGGTGTTGCTGCCTTTAGCCGTATGTTTATCCTCCATTGGCTTAACAATTATTTTGAGATTGCGGCCGGATCTGTTTATACCACAAGTAATGTGGATGACGGTCGGATTAATAGCCTTTGCTCTTACAGCCGTTGTTTTCCGGCAAATAGAAGTTATTGCTAGATATAAATACCTTTGCGGGATAACCGGTATTATCCTTTTGTTAATAACAATCGTTTTTGGCGTCGATATTAGCGGCAATAAAAACTGGGTTATATTGGGCCCAATAAGATTTCAACCGTCTGAATTCGCCAAACTGCTGATTATTATATTTTTGGCCGCCTATCTCAGCGAACGGCGGCAGTTATTAACGTTTGCCACCAGGCATTATGGCCCGTTAACCTTGCCACATCCGCGGTTTATAGCACCGCTTTTGGCATTATGGGGGCTAACCATGGCCATGCTTATTATCCAGCGGGATTTGGGAGCCGCCTTGTTGTATTTCGGTACTACTGTCACCATGACATATATGGCGAGCGGACGACTAAGCTATGTAGTCCTGGCGCTAGGTATGTTTTTTATAGGCTCAGTAGCATGCTACCTGCTCTTTCCCCATGTTCAAATCAGAATTGATATCTGGCTCAACCCGTGGGCTGACCCGACCGGGCACGCTTACCAAATTGTCCAGTCATTATTTGCTTTCGGTTCGGGAGGTGTTCTCGGCAGCGGCTTGACTTTCGGTTACCCTACTGTTATACCGGAAGTGCATACCGACTTCGTGTTTGCCGCAATCGGTGAAGAGCTGGGACTGGCCGGCACGGCTGCGACTCTTATTGCTTATATACTTGTTGTCTACCGGGCTTTCCGTATAGCGCTTATCTCGCCTACACCATTTACAATGCTACTGGCTGGTGGACTGGCAATAATTACCGCTCTACAAGTTTTTCTCATCATCGGCGGTGTTACCAAGTTTTTACCGCTAACCGGCATAACTTTGCCACTGATCAGTTACGGCGGCAGCTCTATGGTCTCAAGCTTTATCCTGCTGGGCATGTTATTTGCCGTATCGGAGGCGAAAGCGGCCAATGAAGACTAATAATACTCATCACAAAGCAATCCGTCGCAATATCCGCAATGCTGCACTGTTTTCCATTGCCCTGCTGGTAATACTGCTTGGCTATGTAACATACCTCCAGGTTATTGAAAGCAATACTCTTGCCTTTAATCCTCTTAACCGCCGCACAGCCGCCGCTGCTAACAAGGTTGAACGAGGTCAAATAACAGACAACCAGGGAAAAGTACTTGCATTCAGTGAACTGACAACCCAAAAAGAATATCGACGCAAATATCCTTATGGAGCAGTATTTGCCCATGTGGTAGGTTATGATAGTCCCAAATATGGCAAAGCAGGTATTGAAAGCGTATATGACGGTTACCTTTCCGGGCAAATAAACCCCGAACGGCGTTTAGGCGCTATTAGTCAGCTTTTTAAAAGTGCCGCTGGCAACAATGTTATGCTTACTATTGACGCCCGGCTTCAGGAAACTGCATACCGTGCACTAGGCAATAACCGTGGCGCAATTGTTGCTTTGTCGCCAGTGACCGGCGCAGTTTTAGCCATGGTCAGCCGTCCAGGCTTTGATCCGGACAGTATTGATGCCGAATGGAACAACATCTCGCAGGCTGCCGGCAGTCCGCTGTTGAACCGTGCTGCGCAGGGGCTGTATCCGCCTGGATCAATAATTAAAGTACTCGTGGCTGAAGCAGCAATGGCCGAGCACCTCGCCAACAGCAGCCGCGAATTTAATTGTACTGGCAAACTTAAAATCGGCCCAGATTATACACTGCCAGAAGCCAATAATAGGGCACACGGCAAGATCAACTTGACTGAGGCTCTGGCTGTGTCTTGCAACGTTACTTTTGGCCAACTGGCACTTGAACTGGGACGTGCAAAAATGGCCAAAACCTTTGACCGTTATGGCTTTTCGCAGCTTGTTGGCGGCGATATGCCCGACAACTTGCCAAAGCTGCCTGATTTCAGTCAGTTAAGTGATGGCGATTTGGCACAGACAGGCATCGGCCAAGGCAGTTTACTTGTTACACCGCTGAGAATGGCTATGCTGGCAAGTACTTTTGCCAATAAAGGAATTATGATGAAGCCATACTTGGTGCAAAAAATTACCGCTCCTGACGGCACAGTAATTAGCCAAACTGCACCAGAGAAATGGCTTTCGCCTGTAAACCCGGATCTTGCTGACCAGGTAGCACGCATGATGGTAGGTGTAGTAAAAGAGGGTACAGGCAGCGCAGCGGCAATACGCGGCGTTCAGGTTGCCGGTAAAACAGGCACAGCCGAAAACCCGCACTGTGCTCCTCATGCTTGGTTTATCGGTTTTGCGCCAGCAGATAATCCACAGGTTGTGGTAGCCGTAATCATTGAAAATGCCGGGTCCGGCGGCAGCGTAGCAGCACCAATAGCCGGCCAAATCCTGAGACAGGCACTACGTTAAGGGGGTGAAATAATGCTCAATCGCACACTTGATAACCGTTACACTATACTGGAACGTATTGGCGGCGGAGGAATGGCCGATGTATACCGGGCTCATGACAAGCTGCTTGACCGGTCAGTTGCAGTTAAAGTACTACGCTCGCAGTTTACTGACGATGAAGAGTTCGTAAGCCGTTTCCGGCGGGAAGCCCAGGCTGCAGCCAGGCTTTCTCACCCTAATATCGTCAATATCTATGATGTTGGTCGTGATGAACAAGCTTATTATATTATAATGGAATATATCTCGGGTGAAACTTTAAAGGATAAAATTGAGCGTGAAGCGCCGCTGCCTGTTGAAACGGCAGTACGAATAGCCATTGAAATCGCTGAAGCGCTTGAACATGCTCACCAAAACAATTTAGTGCATTGTGATATTAAACCACACAATATTTTGGTTACCCGATCAGGCCGGATTAAAGTAACTGACTTTGGCATCGCCAGAGCGGTTACTTCGGCAACAATGACTAACTCAGGCACAATTATTGGTTCAGTACATTACTTTTCGCCAGAACAGGCCAAAGGTACAGCCGTCGGGGCAAAGTCGGATATTTATTCTCTCGGCGTGGTTCTCTATGAAATGCTTACCGGCAGTGTGCCATTCACCGGCGAATCACCTATTGGCATTGCCCTTAAACATTTGCAGGAAGAACCAAAGCCGCCGCGGGAGCTTAATCCTGAAATACCGCCGCTTATCGAAGCAATAGTTGTCAAGGCCATGGCTAAAGACCCAGTGGCCAGGTTTACTGATATCGGTGAAATGATCGCCGACTTAAGGTTAGCACAAAATTATCTCAGGGATGACCGCACACGCCGCTTGTCGCGCAATGACTTTCCTACACAAGTTCTACCGCCGGTTACATCGCCGCCGGAACAGGAAAAACCTAAAACACCGCTTCAGTCAACCCATCATGCCGCACCATCTGAAAAAACAAAACTTTCCAAACCATGGCTATGGGGAATCCTGCTCTTCCTGCTGTTAGGTTCAGCTCTAGCAGCCTTTTTAGGATTTGGTAAATTTTGGAGTTTAAATGAAGTCACTGTGCCGGATGTTGTTGGAAAACAGGTGGATACGGCTCGCAATATTCTTCTTAGCAACAATCTTCGGGTATCAGTGTCTGACGCTTTTAGCGACAAGGTCCCGGCAGGCTATGTAATTTCTCAGCAGCCCGAGGCAGGGACAACGGTCAAGGAGCAACGGATGATAACCATCATAGTAAGCAAAGGTGGCGAAGTTACCGTTGTGCCAGATTTACGCGGACTCAACCGTCGCGATGCTGAACTCCAGATTAAAAATGCCGGCCTTAAATTGGGGCGAATTGACGAGCAGTTTTCCCAAGATACGCCACAAGACACAGTTATTAACCAGAATCCCCGTCCTCCGGCCCAAGTGACCAAAGGAACGGCAATTGATATCGTCATAAGTAAAGGAGCTAGCCCCAAAAAAGTAGTATTGCCTGATTTCCAAGGCTCGCTTCTTAGTACTGTTACTACCCAATTAGAAAGTTTAAAACTTAAGCAAGGTAAAGTTGCCGAAACCCCTAATGATAAATATCCGCCAGGAACCATTATCAGTCAGAACCCGCCCCCGGCCACAGAGGTAACCGAAGGTACAGCAATTGATTTTTCTATTGCCAAAGGAGTACCAGGTGCAGTCAAACGAGCGGTAGTACAGGTAACAGTACCTGATGGTCCGGCTCGCCAATCGCTCCAAATTGTCGTCACCGATGCTAATGGCCGCCGTGTTGTTTATGAGGGTACACATAAACCAGGCGAACGGGTGGAAAAAACGGTAGAAGGCGTAGGACAATTACGAGTTCAAGTTTATATTAACGATAAGTTGTTGCAGGAGCAAACTATCTAGCAGGAGGCTTTAATGCTGAACGGTATTGTAGTAAAAACATATAACAGTTATTACTATATACAGTCGGGTAGTAAAATTGTCACCTGTAATTTGCGTGGCCGATTTAAAAAGGAACGATTTTCCCTTCTTGTAGGTGACGAAGTAATTTATACAATGACTGGTCCCAATAAAGGTGTCATTGAAAAAATACTGCCACGGCGCAGCATGCTAAAACGCCCGATGGTGGCAAATGTCGACCAGGTTGTGCTGACATTTGCCGCTGTCAACCCGGATATTAAACCGGCTTTAGTTGATCGGTTTTTAGTTATTGCCGAGCTCTCAGAGCTTGAGATAATCATGTGCATCAACAAAACTGATCTTGCTGATGCTGAAACAGTCACAAATTTGGCACAGCATTATGAGCTAATTGGCTACAGAGTATTAAGTATAGCTGCCAAGACGGGAATGGGTATTGATAACCTGCGTTCACTGCTACATGACAAAATTTCCGTATTTGCCGGCCCGTCAGGTACCGGAAAGTCAACAATCCTTAACGCTATACAGCCAGGTCTCGAACTTACTACCGGCGAAGTCAGCCATAAGATTGGCCGTGGCAAACATACCACACGGTTTGCTGAACTGTTGCCCTTAGCCGGCGGCGGCTTTGTAGTCGATACCCCGGGCTTTAGCTTTACTGAGTTTACCGATATTAATGAGGCCCACCTAATGCACTGTTTTCCTGAAATAGCTAAAGTAGCGCCAGAATGCAAATTCAGCACCTGCCTCCATTATAAGGAGCCACAGTGTGCTGTTAAACAAGCAGTTGCAGCAGGCCGCATCCATGCTGCCAGATATCAGTCTTATCTTGAAATACTCGCTGAAATTAGAGAAAACAAGAAGGGATACTAGATGAACAATAACATAAAAATTGCGCCATCAATCTTGTCTGCCGACTTTTCCCGCCTGGCTGACGAGATCGAAAAAATAGAGCAGGCAGGCGCTGATTTAGTGCACATTGATATCATGGACGGACATTTCGTCCCTAACCTGACTTTCGGTCCACCGGTTGTTGCCGCTATCCGCAAAGTTACTAAGCTGCCGTTTGACGTCCATTTAATGGTCTCTAATCCTCAGAATTTAATTACCCCTTTTGTCCAAGCTGGCGCTGATATTATCACAGTCCATGCCGAGACTGCCCCCCATCTTCACCGGCTGATCCAAACTATAAAAGAACACGGTAAACAGGCCGGGGTGTCTTTAAACCCCTCAACACCACTGACTATAGTAGAAGAAGTGCTTAGCGACGTTGACATGATTCTCATTATGAGTGTCAACCCCGGTTTTGGCGGCCAACAGTTTATTCCAAACGCTGCTAATAAAATCACTCGCCTTAAAGCTATGCTTGATGAGCGCAACCTTCGTGTTAACATTGAAGTTGACGGTGGCATAAACGCTGCTACTGCCCGGCAAGTAGTGGCTGCCGGTGCCAATATTTTAGTGGCAGGGTCAGCTGTTTATGGCGCATCTGATCCTGCACAAGCCATTCGCGCAATACGAGGGCTTGATTAATATGTTATTAAGTGGTAACATATATTATGGATACTAAACTATAGACAAATTATATTTAAGCCTTTGGGGCAAGGTGAAAAAGAGCAATCTTTTAATTCCTGACCGGCGGTACAGCCCGCGAGCCGTTTTTACGGCTGATCTGGTAAAATTCCAGAGCCGACAGTAAAGTCTGGATGGTAAAAGGCGTAAGTATGCCGTTAAGGCATGTCTGGTTGTTGCCTTGAAACTGTTGATAGCCCCAAAGACTATCAACAGTTTTTTATTTTGCACAATAGTACTGGGGGCCTATTATGGATGAATATTACATGCACCAAGCTTTAACCATTGCCAAATATGCGGCAGGCCGCACCAGCCCCAATCCACTTGTTGGCGCAGTGATCGTTAAAAACGGGCGAATAGTAGGGCAGGGCTGGCACCGGCAAGCCGGAACGCCGCATGCCGAAATCCATGCCTTGGCGCAAGCCGGTGACCTGGCGAAAGGTGCAACACTATATGTCACTCTTGAACCGTGTTCACATTATGGTCGTACCGGCCCATGTGCTGATGCGCTAATCCAGGCCGGGATAAAAAAAGTCGTGGTCGCCATGACTGACCCCAACCCGTTGGTTGCCGGCCGCGGCGTTGCGAGGTTACGGACAGCAGGCCTAGAAGTGGTTGAGAATATCCTGGCTGCAGAAGCGGCCAAACTAAACGAAGTATTTATTAAATGGATAGCCACCGGTATGCCGTTTGGCATACTTAAGACAGCCATGTCACTTGACGGTAAAATTGCCGCCCGCACAGGCCATTCTAAATGGATAACAAGCCAAGCGTCCAGAACCTATGTCCATCAACTCCGCGACACCTGTGACGGCATTTTAACCGGAATTGGCACAGTACTAGCAGATAATCCGGAGCTTACTTCCCGCCTGCCTGACAGTAACGGCCAAAACCCGATAAGGATTATCGTCGACAGTATGGCGCGTACACCGCTTACTGCCAAAGTACTAACTGACGGTCAAGCGCCGACCATTATTGCCGTTACCCGTGATGCCCCGCCTGAACGCGTGACCGCCCTGCGAAATGCAGGAGCAGAAGTGCTTGAAATTGATAAAACTGCTGATGGTGTTAACCTTCGTCATCTATTCAAAATTCTGGGCGAGCGCCGCATTACCAGCATATTAATTGAAGGTGGCGCAGCCATTAATGCTTCAGCGCTGGCGGCTAATCTCGTTGACAAAGTATACTGTTTCATTGCTCCCAAAATAATTGGCGGTAAAACGGCACCAGGCCCGGTAGCCGGTGTTGGTATACCGACTATTGATCAGGCAACTCTGCTTGAGGATATAACTGCTGAACAAATCGATGCTGATATACTGATTAGCGGCTACATAAGCAGACGGGAGGGGCGAGATGTTTACCGGACTTGTGGAAGAATTGGGGAAAGTTAAAAGTATTGTGAGAGGCGCCAAATCAGTCCGCCTGACGGTGTCTGCCCGCAAAGTGCTTGACGATGTCAAACTCGGCGACAGCATTGCGGTAAATGGCACCTGTCTGACAGTCGTGGCTTTTAGCCAAGACTGGTTTACCGCCGATGTAATGCCTGAGACAGTAGATCGCACAGCACTCGCTGGACTTAAACCAGGCGACACGGTTAACCTGGAACGCTCGCTCCGGGTTGGCGACCGCCTGGGCGGCCATATTGTCAGCGGTCATATCGATGGCGTCGGAGTAATTTTAGCCAAGGAACAAAACGACAACGCCGTCATTGTTAAAATTAGTGCCGGGCCGGAGGTAATGCGCTACATCATTAAGAAAGGTTCGATCGCCGTCGACGGCACAAGCCTTACGGTTATTGATTTCGGCGCAGACTGGTTTACCGTTTCACTTATTCCGCACACTGCCGCTATGACTACCGTAGGAATCAAAACCACTGGCGAGCCGGTAAATCTGGAATCCGATGTCATCGGCAAATATGTCGAAAAGCTGCTCGGCTTAAATCAGGCGAGTAAGCCTACTGAAAAGATAACACTTGGTTTTCTTGAACAGCACGGTTTCACCTCATAAACCGCTTGCACATTATTGCAGATAACAAAGCAAATGGAGGGATTTACATGAAATTCAACACCATTGAGGAAGCTATTGATGATATAAAAAATGGCAAAATCATTGTTGTCGTTGATGATGAAGACAGGGAAAACGAAGGTGATTTGCTGATGGCGGCGGAAAAAGTAACGCCCGAAGCCATAAATTTTATGGCTACATACGGACGCGGACTTATTTGTATGCCAATCATTGGCAGTAGACTGGACGAATTAGATATTGGCGCCATGGTAACAGAAAACACTGACAATCATTGTACAGCCTTTACAGTATCTATTGACGCCAAGTCAGTAACTACCGGCATATCAGCTCCTGAACGGGCGATAACCGTCCAGACTGTGCTTGATCGTAATACTGTTAGCAGCGACCTCAGGCGGCCCGGCCATATTTTTCCGCTCCGTTATTGTGAAGGCGGCGTACTGCGTCGGGCTGGCCACACGGAAGCTGCTGTTGACATGGCTAAACTTGCCGGCCTTTATCCTGCAGGAGTCATTTGCGAAATCATGAACGATGACGGTACAATGGCCCGGACACCACAGCTGATGGAGTTTGTAAAAAAACATGACCTTAAAATAATCACTATCGCCGACCTAATAAAATACCGCAAAAAACATGAGCGGTTTATTACTAGAGCGGCCGAAACCAAGCTCCCGACTAAATATGGTGATTTTAAACTAATCGCTTATGAAAGCCAGCTTGATGACCAATGCCATATTGCGCTGGTAAAAGGCAATGTAGCCAACCAGCCAAATGTATTAGTCAGAGTTCACTCCGAGTGCCTTACCGGCGATGTACTAGGCTCATTGCGCTGCGATTGCGGTGAGCAGTTGGCTAGCGCCTTAAGACGCATCGAAAAAGAAGGATGCGGTGTGTTGCTCTATATGCGGCAAGAGGGGCGAGGCATAGGCCTGGCCAACAAAATCCGGGCCTATGCACTGCAAGATAAAGGAAAAGACACGGTTGAAGCTAATGAACTTCTGGGTTTTGCCCCTGATCTTAGGGATTACGGTATTGGTGCACAAATTTTAGCAGACCTGGGACTGACCAGCATCAGACTTCTTACAAATAATCCTCGGAAACGGGTAGGACTTGAAGGGTACGGCCTAACCATCACTGAACGGGTACCGCTTGAAATACGGGCCAACAAATTCAACCAACGTTATTTATTAGCAAAAAAATCTAAACTTGGCCATCTGCTAAAACAATACGAGGAGGCACAAAATTAATGGAAACGATTAAGACCTATGAGGGAAACTTAGTTGCGGAAGGATTAAAATTCGGCATTGTCATTGCACGGTTTAATGAGTTTATTACTAATAAGCTCTTGGGTGGGGCTTTGGATGCGCTTAAGCGGCACGGCGCTGCCAGCGAAAATGTAGAGGTTGCCTGGGTACCAGGTGCATTTGAAATTCCCCTTATTGCCAAAAAAATGGCCACAAGTAAGAAATATGACGCCATCATTTGTTTGGGTACAGTAATCAGAGGCAGCACCAGCCATTATGACTATGTATGCGCTGAAGTGTCAAAAGGTGTGGCCCATGTCGGTCTAGACAGCGGTATTCCCACAATTTTTGGCGTATTAACTACTGATACCATCGAACAAGCCATTGAACGGGCTGGTACCAAAGCTGGTAATAAAGGGTTTGACGCCGCTGTTTCGGCCATTGAAATGGCTAATCTGATAAAAGGCTTGTAACGGCCAGGAGGTCTGCATGAAAGTAGGAATCATCAGCGATACTCACGGCTGTCTGGAAACTTGGCAAAAAGTATTTGACCAGTATTTTCATGATACCGACTTAATAATCCATGCCGGCGATGTACTCTATCATGGACCGCGCAACGCTATTCCCGCTGAATATAATCCAAAACAACTGGCCGAAAAGCTTAACAATTGTCCGGTGCCGATTGTCACGGCCTGCGGCAATTGTGATACTGAAGTTGACGGAATGGTACTGACCCTGCCGGTCCAGTCGCCTTATACATACCTGATGCTAAACGGCTACAGAATCGTCGTAACCCATGGGCACAACTTGAGTGAAGAGGCTAAACAGGATATGGCCAAACGGCTAAAAGCCGATATGTTTATCACCGGACATACCCATGTAGCAGTCATGGAAAAAATAGACGGCATTATTTATTTAAACCCAGGTTCCCCGGGCATGACGAAACGCCCGGACGGACGCGGCACGGTCGCCTGGATAAATGAAAACAAAGTTGAAATACTAGATATAGCTACAGGCCAAATCATTGTGTCAGAATCACTGGTCTGATACCGGAGGTTACTATGCACGACCATCTTATCCGGGCAACTGCGCCCGGAATCCGCGCTTTTGCCGCAATTACCACCAATCTGGTGGAAGAGGCACGCCGGCGCCATAATTGTTTTCCCGTAGCCGCGGCTGCGCTAGGCCGCACTATGACTGGCGCCCTCTTACTGGCTGCTAATCTAAAAACAGTTGAAAGTCTCACTATCAGAATATCGGGCAACGGGCCATTGGGAGAGATTGTAGCTGACGCTTACGCCGATGGTACAGTACGCGGTTATGTCAAAAACCCCTTTGTAGATTTGCCGCTCAAAAACTCCAAGCTGGATGTAGGCCAAGCAGTAGGTAGCGGCCACATCTATGTCACCAGATTTGTTGACCTTAAACAGCCGTTTACCGGCAGCACCGAGCTTGTATCTGGTGAGATAGCTGAAGACATTACTCACTATCTGACCGTCTCAGAACAAACACCGTCAAGTGTCGCACTGGGTGTATTAGTCGCACCTGACACTACAGTAGCAGCAGCAGGTGGGTTCTTTATTCAGGCGCTGCCGGGAGCTGAAGACGGTGTACTTATTAAACTTGAAGATAATTTGCGCCAGTTACCGCCGGTTTCACAGTTAATACATAGCGGCCATAATGCCCAAGCTACCCTGGAAATTGTCTTTGCCGGACTGCCAATAACCGTTTATGATCAGACAGAACTTAGATTCAACTGTCTGTGTTCACGGGAAAAAGTTCAGAACATGCTGGTCAGTCTTGGCGCCCAGGAGATTAAAGAAATGATCGCCGAAGGACAGGCCGAGGTGTGTTGCCATTTTTGCAGTGAAAAATATCGGTTTGATGCTAAAGAATTAACCGATATTTTATTACAAATAGAATCAAAATAATGCTAGGCAAACACTAAAACCAGCGCTGCAAAAAGCGCTGGTTTTTTCTCCAAAATAAAAAGGACTTGTTATCAAGTCCTTTCATCGCTGTTTACTTAAGATATTATACCGCGCGTTGGATTTTACCGGAACGCAGACAACGGGTACAAACATTAACCCGTTTAACTTCGCCTTTAACTAATGCTTTAACTCTTTGTATGTTAGGTTTCCAGGTGCGCTTGGTTTTAAGGTTGGAATGACTGACATTGAAGCCGGAACGCTCACCTTTACCGCAAATTTCACAAACATTTGCCATCTATTTCCACCTCCTGTAGGACATATCCTCATGTACTCAACGTGACTATTTTATCATAATTTGTTTATAGTGTGCAAGGCCAAATCAACTTTTAAACATATATTTTCATATATGCCTTACAATTAGTGCGCAACAGCAGGAATTGTGCGTATTATATTGAAATTAGAAATAAGGAAATATAGAGGAGGGCGTATCTATGTTTACGAAAAATACTCCGATAATTGAGGCACTACGCTCACATCCGCATGCACGCGAAATTTTTGTCAAACACGGTATGGGCTGTATCGGCTGTATGGGATCACAGACTGAAACTATCGAAAACGGTGCCAATATGCACGATATTGATGTAGAAGCTTTGCTTGCGGAGTTAAACGCCCTGTATGATGTCAGCCAAAACAAAGCATAAGGTGATTGCTATTCAAAATCTGTGGTCAACAAAAATACAATTTTTAAAAGGTGTTGGCCCAGCCAATGCCGCCAAATTATCAAAATTGGGAATTTTTACCATTGGTCAACTTTTAGAGCATTATCCCCGCCGTTACGAAGACCGGAGTAAACTGAAGCTCATTGCCGAGTTGAGTGATGGAGTCTATGAGACATTTCGGGCAGTTGTTGTTAATGTTGGTGAATTAAAATCTCACCGTGGCCTGAAAATTGTAAAGATTGCCGTGAGGGATCAAACCGGACTAGCTCATCTGACCTGGTTCAACCAATCTTACATCAAAAATAAATACAAACAGGGCATGGAACTTATAATATCCGGTAAAATACAACGCCGGTTCAATACAATTGAAGTTAATAAGCCAGATATTGAACTTGCTGCTGAGTTCAATTCCGGCAGTGGACGGATTGTTCCTGTATACCCGGCCACCGAGGATGTTCCTCAATGGCAATTAAGAGCACTATTACGCCAAGCTGTAGATATTATCCAAATATCTGCAGGAACTGAAAGAACCGAATCATTACCTGCTGACATTATCTTCCAATACGGCTTAATGGACCGTCTGAAAGCGTTGGCTAGCATCCATTTTCCAGCAGACATGGAAACTTTAGCACAAGCCAGGCGTCGATTAGTGTTTGAGGAACTATACCTTTTGCAATGTGGGCTAGCATATCTAAAACAGAGAAATAAATACAGTTGTACCGGTGTTAAACATGCCCCTGATGGGGCGTTAATATCTAAGATAGAAAAAAGCCTGCCATTTACGCTGACTAACGATCAAATCCAGACAATACGCGAAATTAAAGCAGACATGGAAGATACCACTCCGATGCAGCGGCTTGTACAAGGTGATGTTGGTTCAGGTAAAACAGTAGTAGCTGCCCTGGCCCTAGCCAAAACGGTCGAAAATGGCTACCAGGGCGCCATGATGGCCCCAACAGAAATATTAGCTGAGCAGCATTATCATACTCTGGCCAGGCTGCTTGCCCCGCACGGCGTACGGCTGGCGATTCTGACAGGCAAGCTTACCCGTCGTGCTCGGGACGAAATTTTAGCACATATTAAAGATGGCATTATTGACATTGTTGTCGGCACCCATGCGCTTATTCAAGACGATGTTGAGTTTAAACATTTGGGTCTTGTTGTTACCGATGAACAACACCGGTTTGGTGTCCGCCAACGCGCCCGGCTAGAAGCCAAAGGCCAGCAGCCTGACGTATTAGTAATGACCGCCACGCCAATTCCCCGGACAATGGCCCTTACAGTATACGGCGACCTTGACGTATCAGTAATTCGTGAGCTCCCTCCCGGACGCCAGCCTGTTGCCACTTATGCCCGAGGCACTGACCGGCGGGAAAAAGTTTATTCGTTTGCCGTTAACCAAATCAAGGCAGGACGCCAAGTATATATTGTGTGCCCACTAGTTGAAGAATCAGAGAAAATTGAAGCACAATCAGCTGTAAAAATCTACGAAGAGTTGTCAACTTCATTTTTTAAAAATTATCAATGTGGCTTACTGCACGGGAAAATGAAATCCCAAGACAAAGATTCTGTCATGGCAGCCTTTGCCAACGGTGAAATTAAAGCCTTAATCACTACCACAGTTATTGAAGTAGGTGTCAATGTGCCTAATGCTACTGTTATGATTATTGAGGGCGCTGACAGATTTGGACTGGCCCAGTTGCATCAGTTGCGCGGCCGGGTTGGACGAGGTGAACATCAATCTTATTGTATTCTCTTGTCTGACAGCACTAATGAAGAAACTATTGAACGGCTAAAAATTTTAACCCAAGTTAGCGATGGTTTTGTTCTGGCAGAAAAAGACTTGCTACTCAGGGGGCCAGGTCAATTTTTTGGCACGATTCAGCATGGTATGCCTGATTTAAAAATTGCTGATATCATTAAAGATACCGATATTCTGCTTGAAGCCCGCCGTGCAGCACAACAAACAGTATGCACGCCTGAATATCTTGACACGGTATGGCAGACACTTTTAAACTGGTTTGGCGAAAAATTCAGCATGGTGTTTTGCAGGTAAAAAAAAAGGGGCGGCTTGAAAGCCGCCAATTATGGGAGAGGAGAAAATTTACATTACTAATATTGACATTTTACGTATGGTTTATACATAGCTTATTTAAACTTTTGAAAAATATTTCTTATTTTTTTCTATTGCTGCGTGCACACTAGAAGCAAACAATAGCAAGGAGTGGTAGCAGTATGAAAAAAAGGTATACAGAGGAACAACTACGCGGTATTGCCAAAGAATGTCAAGAGTTTGAACATATTATTAACGCGATGGGATATGGTTATTCGCTGCTTAATGTGTCGGCAAAAGACTATATCAGGCGCTGTACTGACTGCACACATTGGCTAAGCGGCTCATGCAACATATTTCAAAACGAAATATCTCAATGGTAATAATCCAAACAGCGCTGTACTCCAGCGCTGTTTTTAAAGGCAGGAAGATACTAATGAACAAACTATTTGGTTGGCTGGCCATTATTGCGGTTCTCGGTTTAATTTACGCGTGGCAGCCTGAATTTTTCCATCATGCATACGGGATTATCGAGAAGGGCGACATTGCCGCTTTGGCCGAATACCTTAGATCTTTCGGCACCAGTGCTATACTTATTACTATTATATTATTTGTAGTAATGACTTTTACCATTGTCTTTCCCTTTATGATTTTGTCTGGCGCAGCAGGAATTGTTTTTGGGCTATTTTGGGGAATTATCATATCCTGGGCCGGAGAAGTAACTGGCGCATTATTTATGTTTGTTTTTGCCCGTTATTTTTTTCGTCACGCCGTCGAGGGCTGGATTGCTAAAAGTCGCTATTTGAAACAAGTAGACGATTACAGTGCCGCTAACGGTTTTAAAGCGCTGTTAATCGCCAGACTGCTGCCACTGGCGCCATCCGGTATTATCACGGCTGTCGCCGCTATCAGCAAAATATCGTTTAAGGATTTCTTTCTGGCAACTGTACTAGGTAAACTACCTCCGGTGGTTGTTAAAGTATTGCTGGGACATGATATTGTTTTTGCTGGTGAAAACATGAACCGGTTAATCGCAATAATATTACTGGTAATCGGTGTCTATTTAACGTTGTGGTGGCGCAAGAAAAAAAAGTCAGTACAAGATTAAATAAACCCTTTATACTGACGATCCCTGTAGTTCGTTTGCTCAGTGTGGTAACAAGTAGTTATCTAATGAGCTACCCGCACCCTGTAATACTGACAACAAAACCCCGGTATTTACCGGGGTTTTGTTTACTTAAGAATCAAGGAATTAAGCTGTGGCAGGTTCAGTTAAACTAACATGGCTAGGACCGACGGCTGAAATATCAGCCACATTAATTAAAACTGTATCGCTTTCTAAAAATATATTAGGTGTAGGACTGTTGGCGATATCATGAATGATCCCGTCTGCAGGATTGACTATTCCAGGAACGCACGATAACATTAAGCAAATAAAATTGGGATGATTCTCGTATTTTACTTCATTTTTGACTTCAACATGTGGCGGTGGGCAATGATCTTTCTTGCAATGATCCTTCTTGCAGTCATCTTTCTTCCAGTCATCTTTATCGCAGTCATCTTTCTTCCAATCATCTTTATGGGATGAGGAATAGGCGGGACGCGCTCCATCGTCCGCTTTAATCCGTCCCTGGTAAATTATTCCATATTTAGTTACCACAGTTATGTCCCCTATTAAGCAGTCAAGATCCAACCATTTTCCTTCTCCAGATGGCATATTTCATTCGCTCCTTTGTATATTTTTTGGCGTTCGCCTAATATATACTATGCATTTTAATAGGTAAGTGTTTATGAAAAGTTAAAGAAGAAAGGATTGGCAATACTTAAACGACTCCGTTCAGTGCTAAGTAACATTTACATAAAATAGTGCATATCATGTATTAGGTAGAAAGCCTAATTTTTATAAAAGGAGCGAAGGCAATATGAAATTCCCTAAAGGAAAAGGATTCGATATCTCTGGTGGCTTAGTTTTAACCGTTGTACTTGATGATGGCTTTACATTAACCGGACGGTTTTTAGGTGATGTAGACCGTAAACATGACGATCATATGAGTTGTCCACCTCCTCCGCCACCTAAAGTGGAAGTAAAAGTAGATCCGAAAGTGGAACTAGAAGTGGATGAAATTAAAGTAAATTGTGAACAAGAATTTCTTCTACTGCAACTCACAGAACCTGTCATAGCGTCGTGTAAATGGAGAGAAGTGATATTTCCCGAAGGTTCAATTGTTGCAATAAATGTAGATCAAATTTTATTTATTGGTCCTGGTATCAACAGCCAAAAAGATGACGAACATAAAAAAGGCCATAAGAAAGACTATAAAAAGGACCAAAAGAAGAACCATAAGAAGAAACATGACGACGACTATGACCACAATGACTATGACCATGATGACTATGACCATGACTGTGACTATGACCATGACTGTGACTGTGACTGCGATCATGACTGTGACTGCGATCATGACGGTGACTATGATAATGACGGTGACTATGATAATGACGGTGACTATGATAATGACGGTGACTATGATAATGACAATACAAATGATCGGGAAAAAAATAAATAATCCCTTATTCAATAGACACCAGAAAACCCTGGCAAATTCCAGGGTTTGTTTTTGCTCGAATATATGTAAAACGCCAACACCAATCAGTCAAACTTATTTTATATCTAGAAAGTTATGCAATACATGTTAATAGTAGTGACACAATTAGCTTTTAGTTCATACAGTATAATAGATATATTTTAGGAGGGATGAAAGGAATGGGGTTATTTACTGAACTTCGCAATGAATGTCTTATAAAAGAACTGCAACATGAGTTGAACACTGATGTTCTATTGTTTGGCTTTGATGGGTTTACCTATTTCGGCTGCTTACAGAACATAGACGACTGCCGTATCGCCGTCTTAACGCCAGCAATGGAAGCAGAAACGAGTAACGTTGAAATTCTGACTACCGGAGGAGAGCTCCACGAGGTAAATTTTGCCCGGGTTGATCTTTGGCAAATAGTTGCTAAAGGTACGTGTATTAAAAACGATCCAATTGAGTATTCACATAAGGGTAATTCTGCTGTTACTCTTGCGGCTGTTGACGCCGGCAATTCTGATCGGCAGGAAAGTCACGACTTGATCTGTCTACTGAAACGTATGATCGGTGAAGAAGTTGTTATAACAACCCTCGGCGGGTTCCTATTTGAAGGTGTCCTAAGTGATGTGGAAGACGAATTAGCAATACTAAAAGTAGACGATATATTTGTTCCTGGTACCAGTTCTTCGATTTCGGGAGATGATGTAAGATCGGTAGTAGTAAATCTGGAAGCTTTAACTTCGGTTTCCAAAGGGTTTAACTGCTGCAAATGATTATCAGTAGGGCTTTTTCTGACAAAGCCTATTCTAAGTTAATATGGTTTAACATATATAGAAAAGACCCGGTATACATTCTTGCCGGGTCTTTTTGGATTAGCGCTCTAGTTGGAGGAGGTTTGAGACCATGCTCATTGCCGTAGAGCACCTTGGCAGTGTTGGGGTGGGGATTACCTCACCACAGTATTTTCGCGCTAATGATGGAAGAGTATATGTAGTTAAACTACAAAACAACCGGCTTGGTTTAAAGGTACTGGTTAATGAATTTTTGGCTGCAAAGATTGGTGAATTAATGTATTTACGCTTCCCTCCCAGCAATATCATTGAGACTAATGAGGAAACGCTGCAGAGAAGCCCGTTACTGGCTGAACAAGGTGTGAACCCTGGACGGCACTTTGCCTCACAGTATCTAGATAATACTGAATATTTGGGCAAGAGTAACTTAGAGAAAGCTTCCAACGTATCTGAAATGGCCGGCATAATTCTATTTGATCACATGTTTCATAATGCCGACCGTACCAATAACCGGAAAAATATTTTACTGCGCCGGGAAGCTGATCGGTATACTATATATGCTATTGATAATTCACACTTATTTAGATCAGGAAAGTGGACGCTGGATTCCATTACAAATCTTGAAAAAAGGAAAAAAACTTATTACCGTTTTTCTTTTGGTATGTTGCTTAAAGATTGTCTTTCACCGCAAGATTTTCTCCCCTACTTAGACAAAGTAACAACGATCAGTAACGGACAAATTGATCAATTGGTGCAGGCAATACCCAGTGAATGGTTACCCGATGCTGCCGAACGACAAGCGCTGGCACAATATATCAAAATTCGGTGTAATATGGCTGAGGAAATTTGGAATACATTATGTAAGTATATTCCCAAAGCACGCGGCGGGCGCCGCTTGTCGTTCGGCAGAAAAGCTTCTCCTACAGTTTAAGAAGGAATAGCTATTACTTTAAATTTCTATCGCGGGTCAGCTAACATATTCAGCTAAAAAATAATTTACATTAAATAATAAACAAATAAAAATGGAAAAAAGGAATATTACTCCATATGTCGAAAAAACTATATAAATAATGGAGGTGATTTATATGCCAATTGTTCAAATCGATATGCTTGAAGGCCGTACATTAGAGCAAAAACGGGAGATGGTTAAAAAGGTTACCGAAGCCATTGTGGAGACAGCTAAATGTCCGCCAGAAGCCGTAACCATCGTGCTTCGTGAAGCTCCTACCCAGCATATAGCTAAAGCCGGCGTACTAGCATCTGATAGATAACTTATTAGGCCATTTCAAAATGAAATGGCCTTTTTCCAATCTGAAAAAAAGGTGGTGGGCTTAGTACTATGCTACCTATTCAGTTTGCGATTGAATTAGAAACCGCTCTAAACAAACAAATTGAGCTAGTATCTGACACCGTTCAAGCAGAGTTTACACCGTTAATTACGCTTATTAGCGGCTTTCAAAGACAATTCTTACAACTGCTCTCTGATGCCAGTACCGTAAACATTGACAGGGAACAATACCCAGCCGTCAATCAGGACCGACTGCTCGGCCCTGATGTTGCTTGGCGGCAATTTACCGGTCAAAATACCAGTATAATTGAGACTAACACCCAAACAATTACCGCAATATGGTCTATTTATGCCTTAATTGACAGATCAGCACAGTATTATCTGCAGGCAGCGACCAACAGCGCACATCCTGCGACCGGGCTATTCTTTCATTCGCTGAGTCAAATAAAGAAAATACTCAAGGGACGCCTGGCCGGCGTTATCCAGATGCTATACAATCATTATTGGGGAAAACTCGGCTTTGCGCCATTTGTACTGGGAAAAGATTAACCTTCCCGGTAGGCTACACCGTAACCACCATAAGGATATTCAAATTCAACGTTGTTGAACTGGCAAGCGAGCCGGCAAGCGCCGCATTCTACACACTGCTGATAGTAAACCAAAATGGGACTGCCTGGCTGGTAGTCCCATTTAAAAACCCTTGTGGGACATACATTTAGACATTGTTTGTCCTGGCAGTTACAGCATTGCTCCTGGCTGACTATAGCAACATGTTGCCTGGTATCATCCGGGTTAAAATTAATAAGCGCGATTTTATCGTTCAAGGTCATTAGCGTATCACCTTTAATGTTTGCCAGGCATCTGACAGGATCTTTGTTAATGGTTGCATGCTAGTTATTTTTTGAAAAATCAATCTGCGTTTGGCTCTTTTAGGCATAGTGTATATTTTTGCAACTTGAAAAGCTGCCTCATTGGCGATACGGGAATAGAGATCAAATGCGTAAGGAATATCGCGCATTAGTTTGGCAGCACCTGCATTGGCCTTCAAATCCTGCATCACAAAACTTTCGTTTAATAGTTTAGTATACAAAGATAGCTTCCGTATTGAGTAATCCCGGTTGATCTTGGCGGCATAAGCAGCTTGAGCAGCATAAAATCCTGACCACATAGCAAGATTGATGCCATGCGTTCCGTTTACTAGTGATCCGGCATCACCAATAATCATCAGCCCGCGATGTACCAATTGCGGGACTGCATGGTAACCACCTTCAGGAATTACCGCCCCGCCATATTCAATTGTTTCACCCCCGGCGATAAGACGTTTGATGTGGGGGTGTTTTTTTATGCGCTCCAATAGATCGTTGGGACTAAATCCGGCTTGGGCGAAATTGGCTATTGACATGCCTATATTAATATTAATGCTATCGCGAAAGGTATGAATTGAACCTGTACCATTAAACCCGGCTGTAGGATAACCAATCAGCCCAATTATCGTACCTTGGCTGGGCACTAGATTAAATCGCTCATCAATAACCTCTGGTGGCAGGGCAATAGTCTCTTTAACATATAGCGACATATTCTCAGCCGTAACACGTGGTGCCAGGCCAGCTCGCTCAGCCAGCAAGGAATTAGCGCCATCGGCCAAAATGATTACGTCTGCCAGATACTTACTGTTATCAGGATTAGCCGTCCGTACCCCATCAGCCTTCTGCCCATCAAACCATACTTCTTCAACACTATGGTTAAATTTCACTTGAGCACCGGCGGCAATCGCCTTATCTGTCAGCCATTTATATAAATTAGTACGTTTGACCGAAAACCGGTTATAGGGAGCAGCCGCCAACCGGGCACTTTGGAACCGGGCAGAAACAACTGAATCCTCAGTCATCCACCAGTATGATTGATCGGTAATTATCCGTTCATACAAAAGTTCTTCCCAAAAATTTGGAAATAACTTATGTGTGTGCTCAGCCATAATACTGGCGCCACCGCAGTTTTTCGCACCGGGGTATGGTCCACGTTCAAGGACAAGTACATCAAGTCCCTGATTAGCCATAAAGAATGCTGCCGTTAAGCCGGCAGGCCCGGCGCCAACTACTATTGCGTCATATTTTTTAACAACGGTATTGGTAATATGCGCATCATTCTTTACGGCAATTTGTTTAACAGATATTTTTTGCGGTTTTTTAATTTCACACCAACGTTTTAGCATAGCCTCACCCAGATTTAGTGTACTCCTAAACGCTAAAAATATTTAGTGACATGCATAATAAAGGATAAAAGAGAAAAAACGACTTTAATAACTATTATCCTTTAATAATCACCCGCAATCACACTTGCACCAATCTATGTTGTCATGTATCATATACAACACGCCGAATTTTCTGCAAATAGAAAAACGGGGGAACCATTTTTGGGGTGAATCCGCGTATGCGGTAGGGATCCCTTTGTCCCGAACCCGTCAGCTAACCTCGCAGGCATTTAGAAAGGGGGGTTTTTAATGAAAAACATCAAAAAAATTATTAGTAGTACACTTACTATGGCTATTTTCAGCGTAACTGTTTGGATGCCGCTGGCTTTTGCAGCATTAGGCGACCAAATGCTGGAACCAGGGATGACCGGAAAAGACGTAAAAGAATTGCAAACCATGCTTGTTAACTTGGGCCATGATGCGATTAACGTTGACGGCGTATTTGGTGAAATTACCGAACAAGCGGTACTTGAGCTGCAGGCTGCTAATAACCTTCCTGCTGACGGCATTGTCGGCCAGGACACGCTAAAAGTCCTGTTAGGCGACCGTATGCCGGAAGTGTCACGGGGCAGCGCGCCTAAACGTTATAAATCTGTTCTGGACATTAAAGCTACTGCTTACGCTCCGGGTCCGCATGATAATGACCAATGGGGCAATTTAACATATTTGGGTACCCAGATCCACCCTGGTGTAATTGCCGTTGACCCGCAGGTAATCCCGCTTGGCTCAAGGCTTTATATTGAATTTGCCGATGGCACCGGTATGTATGGTATAGCTGAAGATACTGGTGGCGCTATCAAAGGGAACCGTATCGATATTGCTGTGCAATCGGTAGACAAAGCCTATGACTTTGGTATCAAAAACGTAAAAGTATATGTTTTAAAATAACGACTGACGGTAGATATATGAAATCCAATAAAGACTTTTTTCTAGGCGTGTTGTTAGTAACGCTCCACCGCTGGCGCTTGACTTACGCTTATACTAACAACGCGCCTGTACATCTTTATTGGATACTATATAGATAGGTTTGGCACAAGCCAAATCTTTCTTATTTTTTTATTAACAATTTGACTTCCACATAAAAAGTGGTAGATTTGGCAAGTTTATTTATGTTATTATATTGAGAAATACCTAATTACTGAATGAGTTTTGAAAGGAGCTTAGTCAATGTTTGACAACAAATTTGGCCCCGAAGGATTAACTTTTGATGATGTTTTGCTTATACCCGCAAAATCGGAAGTTCTTCCCAGGGAAGTAGAAGTATCTACATATTTGACTAAAAACATCAAGCTTAATATTCCTATCATTAGCTCCGGCATGGACACTGTTACTGAAGCCCGTATGGCTATTGCCATGGCGCGCGAAGGTGGCATAGGGGTAATACATAAAAATATGCCCATCGCCCGCCAAGCTAACGAAATTGATAAAGTTAAGCGTTCTGAACACGGTATCATAGTTGACCCAATATTCTTGTCTCCCAACAACACACTACAAGATGCCCATGACCTAATGGAAAAGTACCACATTTCAGGGGTGCCTGTCACTGATCATGGCAAACTAGTCGGTATCCTGACAAACCGCGACTTACGGTTTGAAACTGATCTCAGCCGTAAGATTGCCGATTGTATGACCAGAGAACACCTGATTACCGCACCTGTCGGAACTTCGCTTACTGAAGCCAAGGAAATTTTGCGGCAACACCGGATTGAAAAACTGCCGCTACTTGATACTGCTGGCAACTTAAAAGGGCTCATTACCATCAAAGATATCGAAAAAGCCCAAAAATACCCTAACTCGGCTAAAGACGCAAAAGGACGCTTACTAGTTGCCGCGGCTATCGGCGTCGGGGCAGATATGATGGACCGTGTCGAAGCCATCGTTAGCGCTAAAGTTGACGTCATTGTTGTTGATACTGCTCATGGGCATTCCCGGGGCGTCATTGAAGCCGTCAAGAAAATTAAAAACGCTTTTCCGCATGTTGATCTTATCGCCGGTAATGTTGCCACCGGCGAAGCTACTCGTGATCTGATTGAAGCAGGCGCTGACGCTGTTAAAGTTGGCATTGGACCTGGCTCGATTTGTACCACCCGCGTTATTGCCGGTATCGGTGTACCACAAATTACAGCAATCTATAACTGCGCTACAACTGCTCGTCAATATAATGTGCCGATCATTGCCGATGGCGGCATCAAGTACTCAGGTGATGTAACCAAAGCTATTGCTGCCGGCGCCCAGGTAGTAATGATCGGCAACCTGCTTGCCGGCACCGAAGAAAGTCCCGGAGAAACAATTATCTACCAAGGCCGCAGCTACAAAGTATATCGTGGCATGGGCTCGCTGGGCGCAATGGCTGAAGGCAGTAAAGACCGGTACTTCCAGGAAAACATGGATAAGCTTGTACCTGAAGGAATTGAAGGCCGGGTACCTTATAAAGGCTCTGTGGCTGATACAGTGTTCCAGTTGATCGGTGGCCTCCGTGCCGGCATGGGTTATTGCGGGGTACGTAACATAGAAGAACTTATTACCAAAACCCAATTCATCCGCATTACCGGCGCTGGTCTCAAGGAAAGCCATCCGCATGATATTAGCATAACTAAAGAATCTCCAAACTATAGTGTTTAAATAAAAATGCTTTGGACTATGTCCAAAGCATTTTTATTTAACAATCATCACCAGGCTGGCGGTGTCTCAAGATTTATTACCCGAAATTCGAACTGCCTGTCTTTATAATATTTGATAATGTCAGGCAAGGCTCTTACTGTTTCGCCATGACCGCTTCCATCGTGCATAAGCACAATAGTATGACTCCATAAATTCTTATTATCCATTTGTGTAACAATATTATTAAAAATACGTCCGGCTTTTGCGTTAGAAGCGTCGCCTGAACTGACATTCCAGCCCACTTCGACATAACCTAACTTACTTAAAGTTTCCCAGTACTCTTTAGTAAAGCTGCCCGCCGAACCGCCAGGAGCACGGGAAATACGCGGCCGCACCCCAATCACTTTTTTGATGATATCATCAGTACGGCGCAATTGGGAAACATAAGTATTAGCTGACTGGTAAAGCTCCCGATATACATGATTATAGGAATGATTACCAATAGCATGACCTTCCTGATAAACACGCCGTAAAACATCAGGATGTTTTTCAATCTGAGTGCCTACGACAAAGAAAGTTGCTTTTATGCCGTGGCTTTTTAAGATATCAAGGACAACAGGAGTATTTTCAGGATCAGGTCCATCGTCAAAGGTAAGACAGACTACTTTTGATGCATAATAAGGGCTAACTTTAGGAAGTTCCAATGATAAGCCTTTTGTTTGCCGTTCCTGCACGGTAAAAACGTCATATACCGGCTTTACTGATAGTGGCGGATTTTCGGGATTTTCATTCATATAATAGGCATCTGCTATGGTATCCGGCAATGTATACATAGTTTTAGGCGAAGGAGAGTCTTGATACACTGACGCACCTGCTACCGGCACAACAGACTTGGAATCATAAAATGCAAGTAAGGCTAGGGGCGATGACACTAGTAGTGTAAGACATACAGCGCTAAATCCACAAAAGTACTGAAATAACCTCGACTTGTTCTTCATGTAAGCGCTCCTGTTTAAATAATTTGATGAACTGTGTCTAAAATTCGTATATTCTCCGTGCAACGTACTATTCCTGCATGTAAAACTACAATACCTTGGGGATACTATTTCTAAGAGGAGCGTGTGCCTGAATGAAAAACACCATGATTAAAATAATCTCTTTGACCCTTTTATTGTCAATGTCAGCCTGCATCAGCTATGCGTCGTTTTTAGATTTTCCGGAAACTAACAATTTAGAAAATTTGAACCTTATATCTGCTACCCAAGTATTTGACATAAACGGACAGTTAATTTCTAAGCTTTTTGAAGAAAACCGAATTGTCGTACCCATTAGCAATATGTCGCCATATGTTCAACAGGCCATCATAGCTAATGAAGATACCCGGTTTTACAATCATTTTGGTATTGACCCTATCGGAGTTCTCCGTGCCATAGTGGTAAACATTCGCACTGGCAGCTTAGTCGAAGGTGGCAGCACAATAACCCAGCAATTGGCAAAAAACATGTTTCTAACCCAAGAACGTACGTTCATTCGCAAACTCAAAGAAGCGTTACTGGCCATAATTATTGAACGAAAGTTTTCTAAGCAAGAAATTCTTCAAGCATATTTAAACCAAATATATTTTGGTGAAGGAGCTTATGGCATAGAAGCTGCGTCCCAAATGTACTTTGGCAAACACGCCCGAGACTTGTCTTTGGCAGAAAGCGCTATGTTAGCCGGACTGCCTCGTGGGCCAAATATTTATTCGCCATACGTCGATGTGAATGCAGCTTTGGAACGCAGGGCAGTAGTGCTTGCAAGCATGGTAAAGGAAGGGTATATAACTGAACAGGAAGCCGAGCTGGCTAAAACTGAACCCATTAAACTTGCCGGCAAAAAAAAACGGGTAGTACAAGCTTCTTATTTTCTCGACTATATTGCTAATGAGTTAGTAGGCCGTTATGGCGCCAACCGGGTGTATAAGGGCGGGCTCAAAGTATATACCACTCTTGATATTAAACAGCAGCAGGCAGCCGAAGCCGTTTTAGGACAGTTGCAGGGAGCCGTTCTCGCGCTTGATCCGAAGTACGGTTATGTTAAAGCCATGGTTGGCGGGCGCAATTACGAAGAAAGTCAAGTAAACCGTGTATTTACCGAAGTTCGGCAACCCGGTTCTGCGTTTAAGCCATTTCTATACGCGGCAGCTCTAAATCAGGGACTTACCGCCAATGCAGTTATTGTTGACGAACCGGTTAATTTTAATGGTTATTCACCGGTAAATTATGACAAGAAATACCGTGGGCCAGTAACTCTTAAAAAGGCTTTGCGCTGGTCAGTTAACGTGGTTGCCGTAAAGCTAGCCAATCAAATAGGCATTGACAAGGCTTTGAACCTTGCCAAAGCTATGGGAATCAGTACACTGACACCGGAGGACAACAATTTGGCTGCAGCGTTAGGCGGTTTAACTCAAGGGACAAACCTGTGGGAACTGGCAGCCGCATATACTGCCTTTGCTAATGGCGGTGTGTTATCCAAGCCTGTAACCATATTAAAAGTGCTTGACGAAAACGATCAGGTACTTGAAGAAGGCAGAGTAGTTCAGCAGTCAGTACTTAAACCCGAAATTGCCTATATTTTAACAGATATGCTTAAAGGTGTACTCCAAGACGGCACAGCTACACCGGCTAACCTTGGCCGCCCGGCCGCAGGTAAAACCGGCACTACTGATAACTATGAAACAGCATGGTTTATCGGCTATACTCCTGACATACTAGTTGGTATTTATGTAGGCAACGACAACCGGCAGCCGGCGGGAATTTCGGGGACTGAGGTTTCGGCACTGTGGGGCAAGATGGTCTCGAAAATCGTATCAGGAACCCCACCTACTGATTTTATTATTCCCCCTAACGTTATAACCGGCATTCCAATTTGTGCAAACTCAGGAAAACTGGCAGGGCCTGGCTGCAAAGAGACTGAGTACAGCGCCTTCATTCGCGGTACCCAGCCGATAGCAGCAGATAACCGGGCCAAAATATTGCCAGCACCAGGTGAACCTCAGCCACAACAACCAAGCCAACAGGAACAACGGCAACAACCATTTTGGAAATGGCCTTGGTCAAGATTGCCGTCATTTTAAACTTATGGTACAATGTGCTAGGATAGTAAAAAACAGTTTAAGGAGCTAACATTTTTCAGTGGGTACGAGAGCAACTGTCTTAAACATAATGATTGACACTGTAACCATGTCCGAAGCAGTAGCCAAAATTGAGCAGTATATTGCCGAAAAAACACCGCATTTAATAGCTACAGCCAACGCCGAAATGGTTATGATGGCACAAGAAGATCAAGAATTAGCCGCTATTCTCCGCCAATGCGCTCTGGTGGTGCCGGACGGAGCCGGTGTTGTATGGGCAGCGCGTCACCAAGGATATACTATGCCGGAGCGGGTGACAGGTTATGATCTGGCGCAAAATCTGCTGGCAAAAGCAGTCGCTAAAGGGTATCGCGTCTTTATGTTTGGCGGTCAGCCGGACATTGTGGAAAAAGCAAAAAACATTGCTTTAAAACAATATCCGGGCCTTAATGTTGCCGGAACAAGACACGGCTTTTTTTCTGCACAAGATGAACCGGCCATTATCGAAAGTATTCAATCGGCAAAACCTGATATTTTATTAGTAGCTTTGGGAGTCCCCAAGCAGGAGAAATGGCTGGCCAAACATCTGGAAAAACTTAATGTTCCGGTATGCATGGGAGTGGGCGGCACATTTGACGTTATGGCCGGCGCTGTTAAGCGCGCCCCGCTCTGGATGCAGCGTATTAATCTAGAATGGCTATTCCGCCTGATATGTCAGCCGCAAAGAATAATCAGGATGATGGCCTTGCCGCGTTTTGCCATTAAAATCATGCTAGGCAAAAAATGTTAGACAAAGTAACCTCAGTATATTATACTGATATAATGAGCTTGGTTTTTTGTTGAGTAATATAGAGGAGGTTTTGAGCAGGAGGTGGATAAATGGTAAAAAACCCTATTGTTAAAGAGGGATACATATATATTGCTGTGCTTGGGCTAATTACGGTTATTGTCGCCTTGGCCATCAATCCTTACTGGAGTATTATTCCCGGGGTGCTAATGGCTTTTGTTACCTTCTTTTTTCGTAATCCCAACCGTACTGTGCCTAATGATGATAACTTAATCGTATCGCCTGCTGACGGCAAAGTAATGAGTGTCTGCAAAGTGTATGATGACCAGTTTCTTAATGAGGACGGTATCAAAGTTACAATTTTTTTATCAGTGTTTGATGTTCATGTTAATCGCAGCCCTATAAGCGGTGAAATTAAATTTCAGCAATATACTTGCGGCAGGTTTAAACCTGCCTATAAAGAATCGGCAGCTTGCGAAAACGAGCGTCATGCTATTGGTTTGGAAAATAGCAAAATGCGGGTATTGGTAACGCAAATTGCCGGTATTCTGGCCCGCCGCATCGTTTCCTGGGTGACATTAGGAACCATATTGCAGCAGGGTGAACGTTACGGTCTTATTAAATTTGGTTCCTGTACGGAACTTATTGTACCAACGACAGTAGATATCCTAGTGAAAAAGGGGGACAGAGTAAAAGGCGGAAAAACGATAATAGGGAGGTTAACGGAAGAGTGAGAAGTGCTATTCCTAATATATTAACAACATTTAACCTAGTGTTAGGCATGTTTTCCATTATTTCCACGCTTCAAGGTGAATTTTTGCGCGCAACACTATTTATTGTAGCCGCTATGATCGCTGATGGTATGGATGGGCGTGTTGCCCGGCACTTTGGCGTAAGTAGTGAATTTGGTAAAGAGCTTGATTCGCTCTGTGACCTGGTATCGTTTGGCGTAGCTCCTGCTATTTTGGCTTATGACTTTATGCTCAAAGAATTCGGCATCACCGGTTATGTTGTAGCAGCCGCATTTGCTACTTGTGGCGCTTTGCGGTTAGCCAGGTTTAATGTCAACACCGGTAAAGTCAAAGGATATTTCATGGGATTGCCGATACCAGCCGCCGGCTGTGTTGTAGCCACATTTGTAATGCTCAACATGAAGCCGTCAGGTTGGTTGTTTCCATTAATGGTTGTCATTTTTGCCTATCTCATGGTCAGTACTATAAAATATCCGGATTTTAAGGGTAAAGGTGAACCAATTCGTATCATTCCGGTCGTTCTTACCTTATTATTAAGCGGATATATTTTATTCCTCAATATGAACGCCATTTTGTTTGTCCTGTTCTTTTCCTACGCTTTATTCGGAATCTTAAATACTATCTTTGGCCTGTTTGACCGGCGTTCTGCAGCCTAGCCATCTAAACCCAATGTTAAACTTTGGTATGTTAGATTTTGGTTAAGTTGCAGGAAAAACAAATCATTGCGTCAAATTTTATGCATATTATTTATATGAAAAGTTATCCGGAAAACTGGCAAATAAATCCTGTAAAACCGAATTTTTTCTTGATGAGCAGGATTTTGTAAGGAGAATAATCCATGAACTATATTTTTGATTATATAATGATTCCAATGCAACTCATCATTGTGTTTTTTACTCTGTATTATTTTATCATTGCCTTCTTTGGTATTTGTAAAAGACGCGAAGAAAAAATAACTACTCCGAAAAATACGTTTGCAGTTATCGTTGCAGCCCACAATGAAGAGAAGGTAATTGGTCAATTGGTAGAAAATCTGCATGTTCTTAATTATCCCAAGGAACTTTACGACATCTACGTAGTTGCCGACAATTGCAAGGATCATACAGCCCAGATTGCCCGCAATGCCGGAGCCATAGTATATGAGCGTTTTAACCTTGAACAACGCGGCAAAGGTTATGCGTTGGAATGGATGTTTGAGAAGCTGTTTGGGTTAAACCGCCATTATGACGCCGTTGTTGTATTTGATGCTGATAATTTAGTTGATCCAAACTTTCTCAAAGAAATGAATAACCGCCTGTGTAAGGGTGAAAAAGTAATTCAAGGTTATATGGACGCCAAAAATCCTAATGACACGTGGATTGCCGCAACCTTTGCCATCTCGTTTTGGGTAGTAAACCATATCTGGCATTTGGCCAAATATAACCTGGGCTTATCAAGCGTTCTGGGCGGTACGGGAATGTGTATATCGACCGACATTCTCAAAAAGTATGGCTGGGGTGCTACCTGCCTGACTGAAGACATGGAATTTACCATGAAAGTATTGCTTAATGGCATTCGCACTACGTGGGCTCATGATGCCATTGTATACGATGAAAAGCCGCTTACCTTCAAGCAATCCTGGAATCAGCGCAAACGCTGGGCTCAGGGACATTTCGACTGTGCTAACCGTTTTATACCTAAATTACTGGCTGAAGGAATAAAGAGACGTGATATCAGAATTCTCGATGGTGTTCTCCATTTATTCCAACCGCATTTTCTGATACTATCAACCGTTTTTGTTTTATTAAGCTATTTATATCACATTGTTCCATTTTACACTAATATTCTTTATATGGTTCTCCCGATTGAAGTGTGGACTATTATTGCAGTTGGTCAATATGTATTCCCGATGATTGTTCTGGCAAAAATCCGCGCCCATTGGAAATCTTGGTTATATATGATTTTCTATCCATTATTTGTATACAGTTGGATACCAATTACCTTCTTAGGCTATTTGCACCGCAATGACCGGAATTGGAGCCACACTCAGCATACCCGCAGTCTTAGCTATCGTGATATACTGCTAAACAATTCTGACGAGTTCTCCAAGGAAAACCTCTTAAGCAAACAAGCCATCAAATAAAAGGTGAGTTAACACTCATCTTTTTTTACATCTGATAATACAATTATAATTAGCACTATACCCGCGAGCACAAGTTGTTTTACCGGCATCCGAAGGGCTTGGGACAGTCCAAGTCCAGCGAACTTTCCCGTTAGGGGTGCGATGGTTATAGCCTGTTGATTCCCGACTTGCGAGGACGATGGATAGCATGCTGCTAACTATAGTATCCAATAAAGATTTACAGGCGTGTTGTTAGTATAAGCGTAAGTCAAGCGCCAGCGGTGGAGCGTTACTAACAACACGCCTAGAAAAAAATCTTTATTGGATTTCATATAGCTAAACACCTGCAGTATATTTCTTGAATGACTGATAAACCTATTGTATAAAGGAGGCGTAAAAATGTACGATCTGACGATAATTGCCGAATTTGAGGCTGCCCATCGATTACCTGATTACCCTGGCAAATGCTGCCGCTTGCACGGTCACAACTGGAAAGTCGAAGTGACTGTTACCGGTCATAAGCTTAACCACCTTGGTATGGTTATGGATTTTAAGGAGCTTAAAGCTGAAGTAAGTAAAGTAATTGAAACTCTAGACCATTATTACCTCAACGATATCCCGGCTTTTAAAATGACAAACCCGACTGCTGAAAACATTGCAAAATATATATATGACACACTGGCTAATAACCCCGTATTTCAACAAGACATCAAAGTCCGTTGCGTACAGGTATGGGAGTCACCCCGGTCAGCGGTCAAATACTGTCCGCAGGGGTAGACCATGGCACATGTTGTTGAAGTATTTTCTTCCATTCAGGGTGAAGGGCTATATGTCGGCACAAGGCAAGTATTTGTGCGGTTTGCCGGCTGTAATTTGGCTTGCACCTATTGTGACACACCAGACTCACGCCAGCTGTGTCAGTTTGCATTAGTTGAACGCACCGCAGGTAAGCGGAATTTTATCAGTGTAAGTAATCCGCTATCACTTGAAAACCTTGTACAGGTTATTAATTCACTATTAACTTTTCGGCATCATTCAATTAGTTTTACAGGGGGCGAACCGCTTTGTCAGGCAGCTTCAATTATTAAACTAGCCCCTCAACTGAATGCACCTATATATCTAGAAACCAACGGTACCCTGCCTGACAGACTTGCCGAAGTATTGCCGTACGTAGATATTATTAGCATGGATATTAAACTGCCCAGTATTGCCGGTAAATCATATTGGCAGGAACATTACGAATTTTTGCGGCTGGCATTGGACAAAGAGGTTTTCGTAAAGGTTGTAGTTACAGGCCAAACGAAAGAAACTGAAATTAAGCAAGCAGTCAATTTGGTGGCATCAGTCAGTTCCGAGATCCCGCTGATTCTGCAGCCGGTAACACCCATAAACGGTTGCGAACCTGTTACACCGGAAACCCTGCTTATGTACCAGGAGCACGCGCTTGCTATTCTTAAGAATGTCCGGGTAATTCCGCAAACCCATAAGTTTATGGGGCAATTATAATGGTGGGAGGGTATGCTTTTGCATTTACTTTTGACCAATGATGATGGGATCGAGGCACCGGGAATAAGAGCTCTATGGCAGGAATTGTCACAAATAGCCAGAATCACCGTAGTAGCTCCAGACAGCGAAAAAAGTGCGTCCAGCCAGGCTATTACGGTGCACCATCCCATATGGGTAGATAAGCATTGTATTGATAATCAGAATATTTGCGCCTGGAGGGTTGGCGGCACACCAACCGACTGTGTCAAAGTGGCTTTAGAAGCGCTAATGGTCGACGACCAACCGGATATTGTTGTCTCAGGTATTAACCAAGGCTCAAATATGGGGACAGATGTATTATACTCAGGCACCGTCAGCGCAGCTATCGAAGGTGCATTGCATGGCCTGCCGGCTGTCGCTATGTCACTGGACAGCTGGCAACCAATTGATTTCGGGCCGGCAGCCAGAGTCGCAAGAAAAATAGTCGAGACAATGATTAACCGGAGTTTACCACCTAATACTCTGCTTAACGTCAACGTGCCGGCCCTACCGGAAAAACAACTGAAGGGAATCGCGATAACAAAGTTAGGTGTCCGTAATTATGAAAATACTTTTGAGCGGCGCCAGGACCCCAGAGGCCGCACTTACTATTGGATGAGCGGCTCTGTTTCTGAAACTGAAAACGATTCTGATAGTGATATTGTAGCCGTGCGAAACGGTAAAATTTCAGTTACACCTGTTCATTTTGACTTAACCAATTACAGGATAATGAACTTATTGGAGACTTGGGAGTTATAATGTTATATCTTTGTCCGGTATATTTGGCTATTAATTGCATAAATTTACAGTAAAAGATTTTTGGCAGGAGGGAGTATTATGGCCAAAATTTCCCGGAGGACACGAAATTATCCCCAGACTCCACGTAACACCAATATATCTATGGCTATATTTAAAGGAGTCGTGGTTAGCATTACCGTCTCACTTACTTGTGCCGTATTTCTTTCCTTAGTAAGCCTGTTATCTGACAATAGATTCATTGAAACATATCTTGAATATATTATGGTTGCAGTTACCACGACAAGCATCTTTATTGGTAGTGTCTACGCAACAAAACAAATAGAAGCCAAAGGTTTAATTATCGGTTGTACTGTAGGAATAATATATGTGATATTTTCGGTAGGAGTTGGCCTGGAATTAGGTCAAGAACAGGTGTCTTGGCTAATGCTAGGTAATAAATTTGCTGCCGGTAGCTTAGCCGGAGCACTTGGCGGATTTATTGGCGTAAATTTATAATTTTACAGTAACTGGTTAGGCAGGGATTTTTACAATAATCTTGAATTTTTACTGTAATATCATAGGAGAGGGTGAATCGTTATTCAAAAGTTACTTTCAGGAAATGAAGCAATAGCCCGCGGCGCTTATGAAGCTGGCGTTAGAGCCGCCTGTGCTTACCCGGGAACTCCCAGCACGGAAATTTTGGAAAACATTGCCCAATATAGAGAAATCTACTGTGAATGGGCCCCCAATGAAAAAGTAGCAGTTGAGGTTGCGCAAGGAGCATGTTTTGCCGGCGCTCGCAGTTTAGCAGCTATGAAGCATGTAGGAGTAAATGTAGCGGCTGACCCACTGTTCTCGCTAGCCTATACTGGCGTAAACGGCGGCTTTGTCTTAGTCTCAGCCGATGACCCTGGTATGCATAGCTCTCAAAATGAGCAAGATAACCGCTATTATGCTAAGTTTATGAAAATGCCGCTTTTGGAACCATCTGATAGTCAGGAGGCTAAAAACTATACAATTGCCGGTTTTGATATTAGTGAAAAGTTTGACGTGCCGGTTTTACTCCGGACTACCACCCGCATATCACATTCCAAGGGACTCGTTACACTGGGTGAGCGACGTGAAGCGGCACTAAAACCCTATAAAAAAGATGTCTCTAAATTTGTGATAATTCCGGCCAATGCAAGAAAACTTCGCATTTCACTGGAAGAAAGGCTTAAACGGCTAAAAGAATTTGCAGATACTTTCCCCGGTAACAGGGTGGAAGGGAACGGACAGGAGTTTGCCGTCATCACCAGCGGTATTGGTTATCAATATGCCAAGGAAGCGTTAGGAGACCGCGCCACATATCTAAAACTCAGCCTCACCTTTCCTTTACCGGAAGGATTAATTAAAGATTTTATCGCTCAACACCGAAAAGTATACATAATCGAGGAAGGCGAACCGTTCCTCGAAGAGCAAATCAAAGCTCTGGGATTAAACGTTATCGGCAAGGAAGTATTTCCGCGTATCGGGGAATTAAGTGCCGCCATTATTAAAGAAAAATTACTTGGTCACACTTTGCCTGTTTCCATCACAACTCATGATGTGCCTGTGAGACCGCCGGTATTATGCCCGGGCTGCCCGCACCGCGGTATATTTTATACCATTAATAAACTGGGGGCCATTGTTACTAGCGATATCGGCTGTTATACCCTGGGGGTATTGCCGCCGCTTAATTCACTGGAAACCTGTATTTGCATGGGTGCAAGCATTGGCAATGCCTTGGGCATGTCCAAAATTATGCCTGACAAAAAAGTAGTAGCCACCATCGGTGATTCGACTTTCTTACATTCCGGAGTAACAGGGCTAATGGACGTAGTATATAATAGGGGCATACTTACTGTCGTAATTTTGGATAACTCTATTACCGGCATGACCGGTCACCAGAACAATCCGGCAACCGGTTTCACGGTAAAAAATGAGCCAACCTATAAGATAGATATTGAAGCGCTTGTTAAAGCCTGTGGCATAACTAACATATGGACAGTCAATGCCTATAACCTTGCTGAAGTTGAAGCCGCGCTCAAAGCTGCCACTACCTGCGGCGAACCGGCGGTTGTTATTGCTAAACGCTCATGCGTGCTCATTGATAAATCTGCCCGTGACATTTATACCATTGCCGGTGACGTTTGTACATATTGTAAGTCATGCCTCAAACTTGGTTGTCCGGCGATTGAAAACCGCAACGGCAAAATGGTTATTAATGAAACGCTATGCAACGGCTGTGCTGTATGTGTCCAGGTGTGCAAATTCTCGGCAATCGGAAAGGCAGGTGCTGTCAATGCCTAGCCATGGACAAACTGTAAATATTTTAATAGTCGGCGTAGGCGGGCAAGGTACATTGCTGGCCAGTAAAATTTTAGGCCAAGTCGTTCTTCTTTCCGGACTTGATGTCAAGCAGTCTGAAGTCCATGGTATGGCTCAACGCGGCGGCAGCGTTGTTACATATGTCCGTTTTGCTGATAAAGTGTATTCGCCTTTAGTTGAAAAAGGACAAGCAGACATTGTAATTGCCTTTGAGAAGTTAGAAGCACTTAGATGGGCAGATTACCTCAAACCGGGCGGCACGGTAATCGTCAATGACCAGGAGATTCCCCCCACGCCGGTTATCATTGGCGCTGCCGAATATCCTCAGGATATTTACGAACGTCTGGCCGCAACCAAAACTAAGGTAATACGTCTGAACGGCCTGGCTCTAGCCAAAGAGCTGGGGCAAGTTAAGGCTCTTAATGTAGTTCTTTTGGGAGTGGCTGCCAAACTGTTAAATTTCGACCGTAAGTTGTGGGAACAAGCCATTACCGATACAGTGCCGGCAAAGGTTCTGGACGTTAACCTTAAGGCCTTCGCGGCTGGTTGGGACGCTTTTTAAACAGGAGCCTCTGGCAGGCTCCTGTTTTTTCTGAGCTAATACACAAGCTTTAGGAGGCTAAAGTGAAATTTAAAGGACTTTTATTTGACTTAGACGGCACACTTATCGATACATCTGAATTAATTATCCGCTCATTTCAGCATACTTTTAAACAGCATTATGACCGCATACTAAGCCTGCAAGAGATATACGCCTTTTTTGGCAAACCGCTCAAAGCTGCCATGGAGCATTATGGTCCTGATAAAGTTGATGAATTAATTAAAACTTACCGGGAGTTTAATCTTAACCATCATGATGAACTTACCACCGGTTTCACCGGAGTTCCTGAGGCAATTCACAAACTCTATAATGCGGGCATACTAACGGCAATAGTTACATCGAAAACAAAAAGCACGGCGATCAGGGGGCTCCGGCTATTTGATATGCATAAATATTTCCCCGTAGTCATTGGCCACGAAGAGTGCCAAAAACACAAACCCGACCCTGAACCTGTGCTTTTGGCGCTTGCGCAATTAAAACTTTCACCATCAGAATGCCTGATGGTCGGAGATAGCCCTTTTGACCTGGCTAGCGCCCGGGCTGCAGGAGTTAAAACAGCAGCAGTCCGCTGGACGCGTATCGACTGGGAAAACTTACTGACCGAACAACCTGATTATGTACTTGAAACTATTAATGATTTACTTGATATTTGTCTCATAGAAAAATAACAGACAGGGTGATAAATAATGAAGATTGCCATCATCGGCGGAACCGGTGTATATGATCCCCGGATTCTAAACAACATCCGTGAACAAGAAATTGCCACACCGTATGGTGTAGTACGCTTCAAAAGCGGCGAATATGCCGGCAAAGAAGTTGCCTTCATCCCTCGCCACGGCAGTAACCATTCCATTCCACCGCATTTAATCAATTACCGGGCTAATATCTGGGCCATGAAAAAGCTAGGTGTTCAGAATATCATTGCGACAACTGCCGTCGGTTCGCTCAACCCGGCAATGAAACCAGGCGATTTTGTACTTATTGATCAATTCATGGATTTTGTAAAAAACAGAGTAACAACATTTTATGAAGGCGGAGAGCGGGGGGTTGTTCATGTTGATGTAACAACACCCTATTGCCCGTCAGTGCGTACTGTATTGGCTGATGCCGCCAAAGACCTCGCTATATCCATCCATCAAAAAGGTACCTATGTGTGCACAGAAGGTCCAAGATTTGAGACACCGGCAGAAATTACTATGTTTGCCAAGTTGGGCGGTGATGTTGTGGGCATGACCAATGTCCCCGAAGTTGTGCTAGCCCGAGAAGCTGAAATGTGCTACGCTACCGTATCCATGGTTACTAATTTTGCCGCCGGCATCTCACCCCAGCCTTTAACCCATCACGAAGTGCTGGAAACCATGCAGGCTAATACCGAGAACATAAAAAAACTCATTATGGCCGGGATAGAACGCTTACAGCCTGATACTGACTGCGTCTGCAAACACGCCCTGTCAGAGTACGGCGGCTTTACATTGTAGAAAGGAGATACTTATGCGTTCTGTTGTTTGGTCAAATGGTTGTCTTACCTTGTTAAACCAGACTTTATTGCCGGCTAAAGTGGAATATATTGAATGTAATGACTGGCGGCGGGCTGCTGAAGCTATTAAACACCTTGAGGTGCGCGGCGCGCCGGCAATAGGAGCGGCTGCGGCTTTTGCGCTGGTGCTGGGAGCCCGTGAACTTGTTGAACTTGATTTTGCCGAATTTAAGCGGCAATTGGACGAAACCGCTCAGGTACTGCGCCAAACCAGACCAACTGCCGTGAATTTATTTTGGGCTATTAACCGGATGATGGCTGTTGTCAATCGTCTGCCTGATAATACTGCTCCGCAAACAGCTATCTGTGCCCTGGAACAAGAAGCCATCGCTATTGCTGAAGAAGACAAAGCAGTCAATGAACGAATCGCTGAGTATGGTGCAACCTTATTTACCGCACCAACTTCAGTATTAACTCATTGCAATGCCGGAGCATTAGCGACAGTCGCGGTCGGCACCGCTTTGGGGGTTATCCGCAAAGCTTGGTCACAAGGAAATATTACCCGGGTTTTTGCGGATGAAACCAGGCCCTTGTTACAAGGAGCCCGGCTGACTGCCTGGGAACTTATGCAGGATAGCATTCCGGTGACTTTGATTACCGATAACATGGCCGGCTGGGTAATGAAAAACAAGATGGTTCAAGCTGTAATAGTTGGTGCTGACCGAATCGCCCTCAATGGCGATGTTGCTAACAAAATCGGTACTTATAGCGTAGCCGTGCTGGCGAAAGAACATGAAATACCGTTTTATGTAGCCGCACCGGTATCCACTTTTGACTTTAATATTAATAGCGGCGCTGATATCCCGATAGAAGAGCGGTGTGCAACAGAAGTCACGTCTTTAGGCGGAAATTGTGTTGCTCCTCAGGGAGTACAAGTATTTAACCCGGCGTTTGACGTTACGCCGCATACTATGATATCGGCAATTATCACTGAACACGGGGTACTCAGGGCTCCCTACAAACAAGCTATCGCCCAATTATCTCAGCGCTGACAGCATGGAAAGGAGATTTAAAATGGATTCTGTGATTCGTGATATCAACCTAGCCCCGCAAGGGATGGACAAAATCAACTGGGTAAAAGAATTTATGCCTGTACTTAATGTCCTTAATGATGAACTTTCACAAACCAAGCCTTTATCTGGGAAAAATTTAGTAATTACAATGCACCTTGAAGCCAAGACTGCATATTTGGCGTTAGTGCTCAAAAACGCCGGAGCCAATGTAGCTGTCACCGGCAGCAATCCACTATCCACCCAGGATGATGTCGCTGCCGCGCTGTCGTCTCAAGGAGTTAAAGTATTTGCCTGGTATAATACGACCGCCGAAGAATATGAGCAATTTTTACACAAAGCCCTTGACACAAAGCCTGATATTATTATTGATGACGGCGGTGACTTAGTATCTTTGCTGCATGGCAAACGAAGCGAAATGGCGGCCAACATCCTAGGCGGCTCGGAAGAAACTACCACCGGGGTTATGCGGCTTAGAGCATTATCTGAGGCCGGACGGCTTAAATTCCCTATGATTGCGGTAAATGACGCTTACTGCAAATACTTATTCGACAACCGTTATGGCACCGGCCAGTCGACTTGGGACGGTATTATGCGTACTACCAATCTGACGGTAACAGGAAAAACAGTGGTTGTTGCCGGCTACGGCTGGTGCGGTAAAGGAGTGGCTATGCGGGCCAAAGGGCTGGGAGCCAATGTAATTATTACCGAGATTAATCCCATTAAAGCCATTGAAGCGGTTTTTGACGGATTTACCGTAATGCCAATGCAGGAAGCTGCCATGAGGGGCGACATTTTTGTTACCTTAACTGGCTGTAAAGATGTAATCCGCCGTGAACATATGGAAATCATGAAACCTGGCGCCATCATGGCCAACGCCGGTCACTTCGATGTTGAGATTAACAAAGAAGATTTGGCGGCTTTGGCAAAAAGCCGTAAGATAGTACGCAAAAATATTGAGGAATTTGTTATGGCCGACGGTCGTAAGCTATATTTGCTGGCTGAGGGACGCTTGGTAAACCTGGCAGCCGGCGATGGGCACCCGACAGAAATCATGGATTTATCATTTGCCTTGCAGACACTGGCTGTTCTTCATATTGCCGGAAACCATAGTCAGATGGAAAACAAACTCTATACTGTAACGACTGAAATGGATAACCGCATTGCTTCGCTCAAGCTTAAAGCCATGGGCTTTGGCATTGACCGGCTTACTCCTGCTCAAGAGGAATATTTGCGGCAAGCCTAGTCCGGCAATGGAAAAGGGGGCATACAAATGTTCAATATAGTCCTTAAAGGCGGCGACGTCCTGGGCGCCGACGGCCAAATTCGTCAAACAGACATTGCGATTAGCGGTTCGATAATTACGCAAATAGGAACCATCCCGGAACCCCAGGCAAACAGAGTAATTGATTGCCGGAACAAGCTTATTGTTCCGGGGTTCGTTAACACTCACACCCATGCAGCCATGACGTTATTTCGCAGCTATGCCGATGACATGATGCTCATGGACTGGTTGCAGACTAAGATTTGGCCGGCCGAAGCTAACTTAACGTCAGAGGATGTTTATTGGGGCACACTCCTGGCTATAGCTGAAATGATAAAATCTGGCACTACTTGTTTTGCCGATATGTACTTTTTTATGCCTGATGTGGCCAAAGCGGTAGCCGAAAGCGGCATTCGCGCCGTGCTATCAAGAGGGATGGCCGGAGTTACACCATCTGCTAATCAGGCATTAGCCGAGAGTGAATCATTTTATAACGAATGGCATAATGCGGGAGACGGCCGGATCACCGTAATGCTTGGTCCCCATGCGCCTTACACTTGTCCGCCCGACTATCTGAAGAAAGTAACAGCATTAGCAGGAAAGCTGGGGGCCGAAATTCATATCCACTTATCTGAAACTGCCGGTGAAGTGGCTGATTGCACTAAGCAATATAACAAATCGCCAATCGCGCTCATGCAGGAACTCGGGGTGCTGGACCATGGAACACTAGCCGCCCACTGTGTGCATGTGTCGCCTGAGGATATCGCCATCATGAAAGAAAAAGGAGTAAGAGTGGCTCATAATCCTGGCAGTAACATGAAGCTTGCCAGTGGTGTAGCTCCTATTCCCCAGATGCTCCAAGCCGGAATTTGCGTAGGGCTGGGTACTGACGGTGCAGCCAGTAATAATAACCTGGATATGGTTGAGGAATTACGCCTGGTTGCAACACTCCATAAAGTTCACGGCCTTGACCCGCTGGCCGTACCGGCAAAAGCGGCAGTCGACATGGCTACCGTTCAAGGAGCTAAAGCTCTAGGTCTAGGCCAAGTAACCGGCCAATTAGAAACCGGCTATAAAGCCGATATAACCATCTTTGATATGCAGCAACCTCATTGGCATCCGCGCCATGACCGTATATCCCTCTTAGCCTATGCCGCCAGTGCCCATGATGTCCATACCGTAATTGTTGACGGTAAGATATTGCTTGATAACCGCCAGTTCACTACCATCGACCAGGAGCAACTGTTTGCTGAGGCCGACCGCCGAGGTATGCAGTTAGTTAAAAAATCACACACTAAATAAAATTTACTTTTCACTTGCCGATTAACAGGAATTGCCTTAATAATATGGAATATTAAAATTAGCCATATTTGATCAGTAATTCAATTCAATATTATGGCTGATTGGAGGGCAACGATGTTTGAACAAGCTGATCGTATGCAAGCATTAACTTCAGCTATTTTTACACAAGTCGATGATATGCGAAAAGCTGAAGTTGCCGCTGGTAAGGACGTTATCACTTTGAGCATAGGCAGTCCTGATATGGCGCCTGCGCCACATATTGTTGAAGCATTAAAAGATGCTGTTGATTGCTGCTTTAACTATGGATATACCTTGTCTAAGGGAGTTCCTGATCTTTTAAACGCTATAGCCCAATGGTATCGAACTAAATTTGACGTACAGCTAAATCCTGAAACCGAAATCCATTCACTCCTTGGATCGCAGGATGGCTTAGCCCATATAGCTTTATGTCTCATTAATCCTGGCGATGTAGTGCTTGTGCCAGACCCCGGCTATCCTATATTTAGCGCTGGCCCGCTTGTTGCCGGAGCTGAACTTTACCGCATGCCACTTACCCCGGAAAATGACTATTTGCCCGATTTGGCAGCTATTGATGAATCAGTTCTAAAACGGGCAAAAATAATGATTTTGAATTATCCTAACAATCCGCTGGCAGCAACGGCACCAAGAAGTTTTCTTGAGCAAGTCGTCGAATTTGCCAAACGTCATAATATCTTAGTATGTTATGACTTTGCCTATAGCGACTTGGTATTTGACGGTTATCGTCCTGACAGCTTCATGTCAATTCCGGGAGCTAAGGATATCGGTATTGAATTTAATTCTTTATCAAAGACCTATAATATGGCTGGCTGCAGAGTTGGTTATGTTGTAGGTAACTCCCAAATCATATCGCTGCTTGGACGTCTTAAGTCCAATTTTGACTATGGCATTTTTTACCCGGTGCAGCAGGCTGCGATTGCCGCCCTGACCGGTTCCCAAGATTGTGTTCGTCAAACGGCTGCCAGTTACCAGCGTCGCCGCAATATCATTGTTGATGGCTTTAATGATATTGGCTGGAAGGTACCCCGTCCCAAAGCTTCAATGTACGTGTGGGCGCCGGTGCCTACACATCAGTCGTCATTTGACTTTACGGTGTCATTACTTAAGAATACCGGGGTTGCTGTGATTCCCGGCAGCGCCTTCGGCGACTGTGGCGAAGGCTATGTACGCATCGCGCTCGTTCAGCCTGAACAGCGACTGTCAGAAGCTGTAGCCAGAATTAAAAAATGGCTAAAACCATAAAAACAGGAGGATTTGGGGATGAGGGCCTTAAATTTTTACTCGTCTAACTATCACAGTCAATTGGTTTGCCGCCGCAAAATTTGTACTATCAGGCTAGGCGATAAAACCAATAAATACTCTGAAGGCGATATTGTATGGGTAACTGTTGGCAAACGTTTTGCCCAAAAGAAAAGAATTTTTACTGCGGTTATTGACCGTGTTCTTGTTAAACCTATTTCCCAATTGACATTGGATGATTTGCAGGGAGAAAATCCGGACCTTACCAGCGTCGATGATTTACTGGTCTTTTTGCAGTCTATTTATGATAAGACCTTAACTTGCAGTGATATTGTAACTGTAGTATATTTTTCTGAAATCATCGAATAGCAGGTAGAATATAATTTAATAAAAGGAGTGCATTTTTACATGTCCAAACCAATTCCTGTAGGCATCTCAGCCCGTCACGTGCACGTATCGCGTGAACATCTCAACATCCTGTTCGGTGAAGGATATCAACTCACCGTAAAAAAAGATCTGTCACAACCTGGTCAATTTGCCTGTGAAGAGCAAGTTGATCTGGTAACTGAAAAAGGTACTTTTAAAAATGTCCGTATCCTTG